>JAKRSG010000225.1 GCA_022402405.1 Bacteroidia bacterium
TACTTCTATAAAACCGTTTACCACATCTAATCTACTTTCAGTATCATTAACCCAAGCAATATTATACTCATCCCATATTTTTAAATCGCCAGTTTTGTAGTATTGAACCAATAATTCTAAGGCCTTCTTTTGCTTGTCGTTTTCTGCAACAGTAACAGCCTTTTCTAACCAGTAAACAATTTTTTCTATGGCTGCACCATACATGCCGCCCACTTTCCAAACTATTTCTTTTAATTCTCCGTCAACCTTTACAAGCTTAGAGTTTAATCCCCAAGAAATAGGTCTTCTATCGCTTGTGTCTATTCTAGCAGCATAATAAGCATCCACTTCTTTAGCTGTTACTCCTTCGTAGAAGTTGTTTGCAGAAGCAGCCACGTTATCAACATTAGAAGCTAGATTAACCAATTTAGCATCATAGTTCGGATCAAACCAAACTCTTTGCATATCGCTGATAAACTGTTCTAATTCTTTTCCGTCTAATGGCAACAAACTGGCATCTGATTCTCTAACTAATTGATTAAAATAATTAGGGCTACATGCTGGAATAAACTTTATATTAGAATAGTGATGGTGAATGCCATTTGAAAAAAATACGCGCTTGGCATAGGTTTCAAACTGCTCCCATTCGGTGCCGCTTCGTGCACCACCATAGCTGTTTAGGATGGCCTCCAGGGTTCTTCTAATGCTTAGATTGTGTTTGTATTTTTGGTCGAAATAAATGTCTCTACCGCAATTAGCTGCCTCCGATAAATAGTAGGCTAATTCTTTTTGTTGCAAACTTAATTCTTCAAACCCAGGGATTTGATATCTTAATACTTGGAGGTCTGCAAAATTATCGCAGTTCACCTCAAATTCAGTTTCTGTTCCCATGCCTGTTTTATTATCGCTTTTACAAGCTGCAAACGTAAGCATGGTACCCACAGTTCCGCACATCATGATGGTTTTAAAATTCATTTTTATAAAGAGTTTTAGCGCACAAATATAGCATACTCATTGGTGTAACCATAATATTTTTAATACGGGCTGAACCTATGTTTATAATGCTATTGATATGCTTGCATAGGAGCATTAAGTTTTTTAAAAGATTATATTTTTAGCAGTTTTTTAATTTAAATAGCATTTATTTTATTTAAATGGTTATTTATATGTATCTTTACAACTTAAAATTTATAAATTATGAAAAGGTTACTTGTTTGTTTTTTGCTTGTGTGGTTTGTAATGCCAAGCAGTTTTGCTCAAAAGAATCAGAAAACTAAAAATGCTTCAACTGGGGCTTATGGCGATGTATTAAATATAGGTTTGGGTATAAATAATTATGGTTTTTATTCTGGCACTCCTATGTTAATGTTAAATTATGAGTTTGATGTAGCTAAGAATTTCACTGTAGCTCCATTTATTGGTATTTATGCTGCCTCAGGTAGATATTATTGGGGAAATCCAGCCAAACCTTTTGGAGATCCTTCTTATAAATATTATTCGTACAATGAATTATCCATTCCAATTGGTGCTAAAGGAACGTATTATTTTGATGAAATTTTAAACGCTGGCTCTAAATGGGATTTTTATGGTGCAGGTTCATTAGGCTTTGTATACAGAAGAGTAAGCTGGGAAAATGGTTATTTGGGGAATACCTTAGCCTATTCTAATGCTCGTTCATTGCATTTAGATTTACACATTGGCACCGAATACAGAATAAACTCAAAATATGGCATGTTCTTAGATTTATCAACGGGTGTATCAACCATTGGTTTGGCTGTGCATTTGAAGTAATTAAATCAAGAGTTTAAGATAAATAAATTTTGTTGTTTGCACATTTTTTCTACCGATTTTCGTTTTCTATTGCCTCTAAAATATCGAGTAAGTTTTGAGGTAAATGCTTGTTTGCAATGTTCCAAAGGATTTAATAATCAACACCAAAGTATTCATGTGAAATTCTATTTCGTAAACGATACATCTCCTCCCAAGGAATATCTGGATATTTATCCTTTATTTCTTTTGGCACGTTTTTACTAGCTTCACCAATAATTTCAAAGTTTCTAATGACTGCATCAACTGTTTTGTAGTCTCATTTGAAATGCTGAAAATCCAGACCTATAATATATTCTTGAACTCTTTTCATTGACATTGCAATGTCTTCCAAATATAGTATTGGATCTCTATCGGCTGGTTTCAAACGTAATTGATTTGATTTAAAATAGGTTCTTTGATGCGTTCCTTAAGTGCATTAATTGTAACGAGGTCTACAGGGATTCCAAATGATTCTTCAAGAAAGCGCTCTAGTGTAAAGAATTTCCAGCCAATAGGCTCAGAAAACTCAACTAATAAGTCGATATCGCTGTTTGCATTTTGCTTGTCAATTGCATACGAGCCAAAATAACCAATCCGACTTACATGAAATTTTTCAGAAAGTTCAGGTTTTAGTTGTTTTAATTTATTTTCTAATTCTACTCGGGATAGCATGGGTGTAATTTAAAGAATTTTCTTGTAATTATTTATAGATGAAGTTTGCCAAAATAGACTTATCAAAAATTTTCTCAAAAATAATAAATATGCCTCCCTATCAAAACCTATCAAAAATTCCTAAGCCAAACAGGGCAAAGTCATATTTTACGGGGTCTTTTGGGTCTAGTTGTCTAAGTACTTCATCAAGCTCTTGTACAGCTTGAGCATCGTTTTGTTTGCGAGTTAATAGTCCAAGTTTTCTGGCGATGTTGCCCGAATGGATATCGAGTGGAATACTGAGTTGGGAAGGTGCTAAGTGTTTGTTCCAAATGCCAAAGTCTACGCCTCTTTTATCGTTGCGTACAAACCACCTTAACATCATATTTATTCTTTTGGCTGCTGAACCTTTGTTGGGGTCTGAGATGTGTTTTTGGGTTCTCTCTAGGTGGGGTATTTCAAAGAATGCTTCTTTAAATTTACTGATGGCAACTTGTAGACTATTTGGCTCTGCATGCTTTGCAAAAAGGGCTTCCATGCCACCGTGTTTGGTATATACATGGTGAAGTCCTTTTATGAAAAATGTAAAGTCGGTACCATTAAAGGTTCTATGCACAAATGGGTTCAGCTTTAACAAGTCTTTAGGTTTGTGAGAAAGCACAAAGTCGTATGGCGACTCACCTAATAAGTCCAACATTTTATGTCCGTTTTGAACAATTATTTTTCTATTTCCCCAGGCGATGGTAGCGGCTAAAAATCCTGCTATTTCTATGTCTTCCTTTCCTGAATATCTGTGAGGAATGCTAATTGGGTCAGACGCTATGAAATTTTGAGTATTGTATTGATCTACTTTTTCATTTAAAAGTAATTTTATGTCTTCATGAATCAGAGTATTTTTCATGAAATTACAACATTTTGTATATTTCTCTTACTTTATTTATAACATGTAAAAACAATAATACTGGCCAAATAAGGGCGCTTTGATTGTTGTAATTTATGGTAATAATACTTACTAAAATCCCAATATTAAAGGTAGCCACCACCACATATATTAATTGAAAGCGCATATTGTCTGATTTGGTAAAAGACAAGGCGGCAAAGACGAGTAAAAAAAGTACCGATATAATGGCAACAATGTAGGCGATGTTCATATTTGAGTTGAGTAATTAGTATATTTATTATGCGAACAAAGTTAAAAAATTGCAAAGTTCTAAATTTATTGAATATTTTGTGCCCATTATGCAAATGCATGTTAGGTTAAAAATGCATTTGCTTAATCGAAATCATTTTTAAAATTTATTGAAATAATCATGAATTATACTGTTCAAATAGCCGATGCAAAAGAACATTTTGTTGGGTTTAAAGCAGAGATAGAAACAAAAGGGTTACAAAAATTATTCATTCAATTGCCGGCATGGCGACCAGGCCGATATGAGTTAGGTAATTTTGCAAAAAATATTCGCAAATTTACTGTTAAAAGCGAAAGTGGAGATCCTGTTTGTTATACCAAAATTAGTAAAGACTGTTGGGAAATATTTTGTGCTAATCTAAACAAGATTTACTTATCGTATGAGTATTATGCCAATCAGCCAGATGCAGGGGCTTGCTATGTAGATGAGAATTTTTTGTACTTAAATCCAGTGCATTGTTTTATGTACCAAGTAGGAAAGGAGGATGATGCTTTTTCTGTGAGTTTGGATATTCCTAAAAATTGGCAAATAGCCTGTCAGCTGCCATCTAACAACCATACTTTACATGCCAAGCATTTTGATGAGTTAGCTGATAGTCCGTTTTTTGCCTCACCAAACCTAATGCACCATTCATTGGGTTTAAACCAATCTACAATACATTTTTGGTTTGAGGGAGGTGTGGTACCCGATATGCAATTATTAGAAGAGCATACCAGAAAATATGCCTTGGCTCAGACCGAAATATTTGGAGAATTACCCTTAACAGATTATCACTTTTTATACTTGATTTTACCAAGTAAATTTAGGCATGGAGTAGAGCATGCTGATTCTACTGTTATTGCTATGGGTCCGGCTTCGGAGTTGGTAGAGAAGAGTTTTTACAACGACTTTTTGGCTATCAGTTCGCATGAGTTGTTTCATTTATGGAATATAAAACGTATGCGACCAGCAGAAATGTTGCCTTATGATTTTACCAAAGAGAATTATTCTAGATTAGGATATATTTATGAAGGGATAACAACCTATTATGGTGATTTAATGTTGTTGAGAAGCGGAGTATGGGATTTAAATACTTATTTCTCTAGCTTGTGTGGTGATTTGGATAGACATTTAAACAACGAAGGAAGATTTAATTATTCGTTGGCAGAATCTAGTTTTGATACTTGGTTGGATGGCTATGTGCCGGGGGTGAAAGGTAGAAAGGTTTCTATCTATATGGAAGGTTTGGTGGCTGCATGGGTAGCTGATGTAAAAATATTGGTTCAGACCAAAGGAAAATACAGATTAGACGAGGTGTTGAAGCGATTGTATGAGCAGTCGTACAAATCTGGAAGAGGATATACCCAAGAAATGTATAAAAATACTCTTGAAAGCGTGGCTGGAATCTCATTCGAAAATTATTTTACGGAGTTAATTGATGGAAAGGGAAATTGGGATAAATATATTGCTGAGACACTTGAATATATTGGATTAGAGTTGATTGTGCAAAAAGATGAATTGGGTAACTTGCTAAGCCGATTGGTAAAAAAACAGCAAATGTCAAATTCTCAGGCCGAGATATTTGATTTTTGGATTAAATAGATTTTATTTGAAATAGAAATCGACCACTCAATTCATTTCACATGCAGAAGATTTATCTAGATTGTAAAAATTGCGACGCCAAAGCCGTATCTTTTTTATCGTATTGTACAGACGAAGAAGCAGAGATTGTATCAGCGGCCAAATCTTGTAGTCATTACAAAAAAGGGCAATCCATCTTTTATGAAGACAATATTCCTCTCGGAATTTATTGTTTAAGTAAAGGTGCTATCAAATTAACTCGTTCTAACAAGGATGGCAAAGAGCAAATTATTCGCTTTGCTAGAGAAGGCGAGTTTCTTGGATATCGTGCTTTGATAGCCGATGAGCCACTTGTAGCTACTGCCACTTGTATTGAAGATACTGTATGTTGTTTTGTACCCAAAAATGTATTTCTAGAGTTACTCGAAAAAAATGCACAGATAAACAAACATATGCTAAAATCTTTGTGTCACGATCTTGGAATTGCTGATGAGCGTATCCAAAGTTTGGCACAGAAAAGTGTGAGGGAGCGTTTAGCAGAAACTTTGTTGTTTTTGCAAAAAACTTTCCAAGATGATAAAGCTCAAGATGAAAACTTGATAGCCGTTACGCTTCCAAGGGAAGATATTGCTAATATTGTTGGTACAGCAACTGAGACTGTTATTAGACTCTTGTCTGAGTTTAAATCAGACAAGCTTATCGATATGGAAGGAAAGAAAATTCGTATCTTAAACCAATCAGCACTCGAAAGAATTTCGCACGCATCTGTTTAGAATGCTTGTTTATATATGACTTTAATCATACGTAGTTTTGAGATAGGTCATATTTTAGCTTAGCACACAAAATTATTTTTGAAGATAAAATAATTGAGTCGTGGTAAGAAACATGCTTTTATTAATGGATGGCACTTCAGACGCAGAGCGTTTGCTGGATTGTTCCATCAAAATTTTTCATAATCAAAAAGATCATTTTAATGGTGCTTTTGTAGATGGAATTAGCTCCAATAATTTAAATGAAGTATTTGATACTAAAGAGCATTTGAGTTCCCAGTTTACTCGTTCGGAGATAATTGAAAAAATTCTTCATACAGATTTAAACAATAGCAACGAGTTCATCAATCGTTTTGTAAAGAAATGCGAAGAGCTGAACCTACGCACTAAAGTGTTTATTGGTCCGGAAGAAACCAATGAAGACTTGGTAAAAGAAAGCATGTTCAATGATTTGTTTTTGATAGGTAAAGATATTTTTAGGAAACCTAATGTGTCTCGACAATCATTTGATGCTATCGAATCGTTGATGAGGAACACTAAATGTCCGATTGTTTTATTGTCGTGTGAGCAGATTTCATTTCAAAATGTAGTGCTAATCTATGATGGTAGTAAGCGTTCATTTGATGCCATCAAATTGTTTATGTATTTGATGAGTGAGTCTATTCAAAAAAATAATTTAATACTCAATATTGTTGTTACAGAGAATAGTTCTAACAATGAAAAAGGTGTTATAGATTACCTAAAAAATTACAAATTACATTTCTCCATAAACAGAGTTTATCCAGATAATTATTATTCAGAATTGTTAAATCTTCTGGTGAGTTTAAATTCATTTTTATTGGTAACGGGTGTGAATAGAAATGATATTTTGGAAGACTTAATTTTCAATAAAGAACATTCGTTTTTTATGCACGGTCAGAGGTCAATATTCTTTGGATAACCGCTATGGAAATTGTAGAAAAGGATAAAAAATTAAGTTGTTTTCATTGTGGCGATACCATTAGCAATAAGCCATTAGTGTTCGATGATAAAAACTTTTGTTGTCAGGGTTGCGAGGGAGTATACGCCTTATTAAGTCAGCATAATTTATGTGATTATTATAATTTAGATGAGGCTCCTGGCCTAACCCAAAAGAATCCAGTTTCTAAAATTAAATTTAATTATTTAGACGATGAACAGATTCAGTCGCAGCTCATTCAATATAGGGATAGTAAGATTTCTAAAATAACCTTTCATATGCCAACTATGCATTGCAGTAGTTGTATTTGGTTATTAGAAAGTTTATATAAAATTGAAGCAGGTGTTACATACTCGCGAGTTGATTTTTTAAAGAAGCAATTGAGTGTTACTTTTAACCATACTATTTGTAGTTTACGTCAATTAGTAGAATTGTTAAGTTCATTAGGCTACGAGCCTGCTTTAAATATGAACGACTTAACAGGCAAAAAGGAGCAACATAGTAATAGAAGATTATTGTATCAGATGGGCGTAGCTGGATTTGCATTTGGTAATATTATGCTCATTAGTTTTCCAGAATATTTTGGACTTGATAGCTTTTCGCACCATGCTTTCTCTAGGTTATTTGGATATCTAAATTTAGTGTTAGCCTTACCTGTTTTTTTATATGCTTCACAAGATTATTTTATCTCTGCTTATAAAAGTTTGAAGAAGGGAGTGGTAAACATAGATTTTCCTTTGGCATTGGGAATTGTGGTTATGTTTTTCCGAAGCTCATATGAAGTTATATCTCAAACCGGAATTGGTTTTTTTGATACACTCGCAGGATTAGTGTTTTTCTTGCTTTTAGGGAAATGGGTTCAGCAAAGAACTATTGATACCTTATCGTTTGAACGCGATTATACTTCTTATTTTCCGGTGGCAGTCTCTGTAATTAAAGGAAGTGAGGAAACAACAGTACCTGTTACGCAATTAAAAATTGGTGATAGGATTTTAATCAGAAATAATGAAATTATTCCTGCCGATTCTATCCTTTTACAAGGAGATGCTCAGATAGATTTTAGTTTTGTAACAGGTGAAAATGATCCGATAACAAAGGTTTTTGGAGAAATTATTTATGCTGGTGGCCGACAAGTAGGAGGAACCATAGAGTTAGAAGTATGTAAGAGTGTTTCTCAAAGTTACCTCACACAATTATGGAATAGCGAACATTTCACTAAATCTGCTGAAAGCACTATTCAGTCGTTCCAAACCATGGTTAGCAAATATTTTACCTATGCTTTATTAATCATTGCATTTGGTTCGGCATTTTTTTGGCTTTGGTTTGAACCAAGTAAAAGTATGGCAGCGTTTACGGCTGTTCTCATCATAGCTTGCCCATGCGCCTTGGCTTTGTCATCTCCCTTTGCACTGGGTAATGCCATGCGCATGTTGGGTCGTGCAAAGTTTTATTTAAAGTCGCCCAGTGTAATAGAAAAAATGGCTAATGTAAACCACTTAGTTTTTGATAAAACTGGCACTTTAACACAAGCAAGCGAAGCGAAAATTATTTTTGAAGGTGCAGAATTAACTGATGAAAATAAAGCTTTGATTCATGCTTTATGTATTAATTCTGTTCATCCGTTAAGTAAGCAAATCATACACTTTTTATCATTTGAGTCTTCTCAAAAATTGGTTGTTCAGGATTTTTCGGAAGTATTAGGTAAAGGATTGCAAGCCATAATTCGCGGCACTAAGATAAAAGTTGGTTCAGCCAGTTTTATGGGACTGCAAAAAGAGATTGAAACTGTTGGAGTTAATACCTCTGTTTATGTAGAAATTGGAGGTGATATAATAGGTAAATTTACCATTACTAATGCTTACAGGCCACAATTAGCAAGTGTTTTAACGGGATTAAGTGCACAAAATAAATTGAGTTTATTAAGTGGAGATAACGATTCTGAAAGAGCTCGACTGAGTACTTATTTTCCTGAGAAAGCCCAGTTGTTATTTTCTATGAGTCCGTCGGAGAAAATGTTATACATACATCAATTAAAAGAGAGCGGTGAAAAGGTTGCCATGATTGGTGATGGATTAAACGATGCCGGAGCTTTGAAGGTTGCTGATATTGGGATTTCTGTTTCAGAAAATACAGCACATTTTACTCCTAGTAGCGATGCCATAATGGATGCTCATTCTTTTGCCAAGCTGAACCAATTTTTTAAGTATTCTAAAAGTACATTAAAGGTAATTCATATCAGTTTTGTGATTTCATTAGTGTACAATGTTATTGGGTTAAGTTTTGCGGTTCAAGGAGTATTATCTCCTTTAATGGCAGCTATTTTAATGCCTATAAGTAGTATTAGTGTTATTTTATTTACTACTACTGCTACCTATTTATTTGCCCGCATAGATAAAATTTTAAATTAAAGAAAGATGACAATAATATTCATGTTAATTGGTGTAAGTTTATTGATGGCATTGGGCTTTTTAATGGCCTTTGTTTGGTCTGTAAAAAGCGGACAAATGGAAGACGACTATACACCCTCTGTGCGTATGTTGTTTGAAGACAAGCCATCAACAGAAAAAAAGGAAACAAGTCCAATTTTAAATACTGATAAAAATCAGATGGGATTATAAGTTATGTCATTTTTCAGACATAAAACTGACAATACATTTGATACTTTAAAAATCAAACCAGAATCTATGCAAGTGGAAAACTTTAACTATGACAACCGGATAGTCCGGAACTTCATTATTGCCTCAGTAGTATTTGGCGTAGTGGGTATGTTGGTGGGTGTAATTGCGGCTATACAGCTTTACTACCCGGCATTTAACTTTAATCTACCTTATACTTCGTTTGGTAGAATTAGGCCTTTACATACCAATGCAGTAATTTTTGCCTTTGTGGGTAATGCAATTTTTGCAGGGGTATATTATTCATTACAACGCCTATGTAAGGCAAGATTATTTAGTGATTTCTTAAGTAATTTTCATTTTTGGGGTTGGCAGTTAATCATTTTAGCAGCTGCTATAACATTGCCATTAGGTCTTACTACTTCAAAAGAATATGCCGAATTAGAGTGGCCAATTGATATTGCCATTGCATTGGTTTGGGTAGCTTTTGGTGCTAATATGATAGGCACTATCATTAAACGCAGAGAGCGTCATATGTATGTAGCGATTTGGTTTTATTTAGCTACTTTCATTACAGTTGCAGTTCTTCACATAGTAAACTCTTTTGAATTACCTATTAGCTGGGGTAAAAGTTATATGTTGTATGCCGGTGTTCAAGATGCATTGGTACAATGGTGGTACGGACATAACGCCGTAGCATTTTTCTTAACTACACCTTATTTAGGAATGATGTATTACTATTTACCTAAAGCTGTAAATCGTCCGGTTTATTCTTATAAATTGTCTATTTTACACTTTTGGACATTAATCTTCTTATACATTTGGGCTGGTCCGCATCACTTATTATATTCTAGTTTACCAGATTGGGCTCAATCTTTAGGTGTGGTTTTCTCAGTTATGTTGATTGCTCCATCTTGGGGTGGTATGATTAACGGATTGTTAACGTTAAGAGGTGCTTGGGATAGAGTAAGAGATGAGCCAGTACTTAAGTTTTTTGCGGTGGGTGTTACTGCTTATGGTATGGCTACTTTTGAAGGTCCGTTATTGAGTTTGAAAAACGTTAATGCTATTGCACACTTTACCGATTGGATTGTAGCACACGTTCACACAGGTGCCTTAGGATGGAATGGATTAATGACATTTGGTATGTTCTATTGGTTAGTTCCTAAAATTTACGGAACTAAGTTATATTCTAATAAATTAGCTAATACTCACTTTT
Organism: Bacteroidia bacterium; assembly: GCA_022402405.1. GTDB lineage: Bacteria > Bacteroidota > Bacteroidia > UKL13-3 > UKL13-3 > B1. The sequence goes on from JAKRSG010000225.1 coordinate 10,752, forward strand.
GGATATCTACATTAGGTATTTTATTCTACGCAATTCCTATGTATTGGAGTGGGTTTGCACAAGGTATGATGTGGAAAGAGTTTTTACCAGAAGGTATGTTAAAGTATCCTAACTTTTTAGAAACTACTTTGCAAGTTATTCCAATGCACATTATGCGTTCTATTGGTGGAACTTTATTCTTAAGTGGTTTATTCGTTATGATTTATAACTTAATGAAAACTGCTGCTCAAGGTAAATTAATTGCCAATGAAGCTGCTTCTGCTCCTGCATTAGAGAAAAACTATGTTCCTCAGGGAGCAAATACGTACTGGCACAAGGTTTTTGAACGCAAGCCAGTTACTTTTACTATGTTAACTATTGTGGCAATTTTAATTGGTGGTATGGTAGAAATTATACCTATGCTAACTATCAAATCTAATGTAGTAACCATTAGTAGTGTTAAGCCCTATACTCCATTAGAATTGCAAGGAAGAGATATATACATTCGTGAAGGTTGCGTAAGCTGTCACTCTCAAATGATTCGTCCGTTTAGAAGCGAAACCGAGCGTTATGGTGAATATTCAAAAGCAGGCGAATATGTATATGATCATCCATTTTTATGGGGTTCTAAACGTACTGGTCCAGACTTAATGCGCTTGGGTGGTAAGTATCCAGATAGCTGGCACTACAATCACATGGTGGAACCAAGATCTATGTCGCCAGGTTCTATTATGCCAGCCTATCCTTGGTTAGTAGAAAACGATTTAAATACATCTAATACTGCTGATAAAATAAATGCTATGCGCACTTTAGGTGTACCATACGAGAAAGGGTTTGAAGACAAAGCAGAGGCTCACTTAATGAACCAAGCCAAGAAGATTGCTGATGGCTTAACTAAAGATGGGTATCCTGTAGAAGCAAATAAAGAAATTATTGCTCTTATTGCTTACATGCAGCGCTTAGGTACAGATATTAAATTAAGTAAAACCGCAAGTAAATAAAAATTATCATGTTCAAACAACATATTCAAAGCATGGTGGGAATTGAGTCGGGTTACCTGATATTTTCACTCGTAGTATTTCTTAGTTTTTTCGTTGGTGTTTTATGGTATGTCTTAAAAGCCTACAAA
>JAKRSG010000226.1 GCA_022402405.1 Bacteroidia bacterium
TATCAAAGATAAATTATTGGCAGCAGTAGATGAGGATACTGCGGCATTTAACAAAATTATGGAGGCATTTGCCTTGCCAAAAAATACGCCAGAAGAAAAGTTGGTTCGAACCGAAGCCATTGAAAATGCTACAAAATACGCCTGCGAAGTGCCTTTTGCCGTAATGCAAACTGCCTACGATTCGTTGGAAATGTTGGGCTTAATGGTAGTAAAAGGAAATCCTAATTCTATAACCGATGCTGGCGTGGGCGTATTGTGTGTAAAAACCGCTGTACGTGGCGCTTACTTTAATGTTTTGATAAATGCTAAAGGCTTAAAAGACCAGGCATTTGCTCAAAATATTACTCAAAAAGCAAAAGATTTATTAGCAAAAAACCATCAGGAATCCGACAGGATTTTGGCCCTTGTAGAGGCTGCTATTCTTTAATTTATTTCGGTCTGAACCCATGAAGACGATTGTTAAAAAAGCCATTGGATTGATATTGATGATTGCCGCGCCCATTATAAGTGGGCGGGCATTTTATGAATATGCTTCGGTAAAGTTTTTGGAGAAAAAACCTAGCTATCCATTTGGTAAAGCTTTGATGGAGCAAACACAGGTAAATGAAATTACTTATTTAGCTAATTATGAGAGTCAGTTATTAACCATTGGGATAATCTTTTTAGCCGTTGCAGCCTTGGCATATATAAGTATGTTAATTAGAGCCTTTATAAATTTAGTGTGGCTGGCGTTGCTTATTGGTATTGGATTTTACTTGAGTAAGATGATGTAGGTTTGATAGAATTTTGACGAAGTTAATTTAGTATAAATCTAAATTAAAAAGAATTGAAACCAATCAGTTTTTTTATGTTTTTAACAGTATACATTCGTTGCAGAAATTAATCAAATTTAACACCATGAATAGAAAAAACTTTTTAAAATCGATGGCTCTTGGAGCTGCTTCAACTAGTATTTTAGTAGCCGCTTGCGGTGGAGATGCACCTAAAACAGAATCAACTACTGCACCAGCAGCAGAAACACCAGCAGAGGTTCCTGCAGAAACTGCACCTGCAGCTTCTACTGCAGATTGTAACGATTTAAGCGGATTAACAGAAGCTGAAATCAAGCAAAGAGAATCAGTAGGGTATGTAACTGCTTCTACTGAGGCCGATAAAAACTGTGCAAATTGCCGTTTTATGCAAGAAGGAAATCAGCCTAATGGTTGCAGCGGTTGTCAGTTGTTTAAAGGGCCTATTGTACCAGAAGGATATTGCAAGTCTTGGTTTAAGAAGGAAGCATAGAACTGGCTGCTGGCTTCTAGCTTCTGGCAGCTGGCTTTGCATTAGTAGAATAATTTTGGTCGATAGTCCATGGACCATAGACCATAGTTTTTGAATTTATAGACCTTCGGTCTGCCTATTAAAAAAGGGGGATAGTGTTTTAGCACTATCCCCCTTTTTTGTTTTTATGTATTTGTTTATTTGTGCTTAGAAGTCGAGTACGGTAAACATTACTCTGCGGTTTTGTAAACGCCCTTCTGGGGTTTCGTTATCTGCCACTGGCTTGGTTTCGCCGTATCCAATGGCTTTCATTTGTTTTGCCTTGGCTCCTTTTGCCAATAAGTAGTTCATTACTTCTTCAGCTCTTTTTTGAGATAATTCAAGGTTCTTTTGGTCGTCGCCAACATTGTCGGTATGACCAGCAACTTCTACCACCATATTTGGATTTTCAATCAAGATGTCGGCCATTTTATCCAATAAATCAAATGATGTTTGGGTAAGTTTGTTAGAGCCTGTTTCAAAATTGATGGCTTTAAGTTTAAATACTAAACCTTTTTCAATTTTTGGTTGCTTAAGTTCAATGGTTTTAGACTTACCTTTTTCATTGGTTTGAAGTTCCAAAGATTCTTCTGCTGGTATATAGCCTTTAGCCGAAACGCCAACTGTGTAGTTTCCTGGTTCTAAATAAAAATTGCTTATACCCGATTGGTCTGCTTTTCCATTATAAACAGTTTTGCTACCTTGTTTAATTACAATATTACCTTCTACTGGCTTGCCATATTTTTCGTCTTGTAGCTTAACCATAACCTTAACCATTTCTTTGTAAGGGTCTTCTTTAACTGGCTCTGGTTTCTTTGGTTCTTCTTTTACAACTGGCTTGGGTTCTGGAGCAGGTTTTTTCTCTTCTTTGATACGTTCCTTGCCAAAATAATATCTTAAGCCTATTCCAAAGCTGATTAAGCCTTGAGTATTGCTTTGCAAGCCGCTAGTCATTGTTTCATACGAACCACGCTTGTTTGTTATCATGTAATTGCTTTGTGTTTGAAAGCTAGTTTTAATTTGTTGGTATGCGATATTGGCGTGCAAAGCAAGATTGGGTTTTATTCTGTAGCTAACACTCGGACGAATAAACCAGGAACTGGCAATACTTGTGTTTTTTACATCACCAGATTTAGTGCTAGGCTCAACATTTAGTCCAACATTATATCCTTGGTTATGTAAGTTTTCGAAATACGTATTTACATTTCCATCCGTATTCACTCGTTCGTAATGTGCTTTAGTAATTAACCAACTATTTGGGTCGGGCACAGAAGAATTATCGTAAATGGGCACACCATTATCATCTAATTTGTAAATAGCCTCGTAATCAAATTTTGCATTATCAGCATTAAATGATGCCGTGTTAACTATATTAAACACCATGCCTGCATCTAGATTTAATCCCCAACGTTGATTGAGTTGCTTTTTAAACAGAAGCATAACCGGAATACCAATAATGTTTTGCTTAAGTTGTTCTTCGATAGTATTAGACGAGCGAACTCCCTGACGAAAAACGCTGCCAAAATTATCGGTAGATTGGTATTCAATAGACATTGGGTTCAGCCCTAATTTGGTGTTTTGGTGCAGGTATTGAATACCTGTACCAATACCAAAATTTCTGCTTTTGCCAAGATAATAAGCCAAGTTTAGGTTCAGCCCGAGATTGTAGCCACCTTCTTGTGCCACTTTATTTACATTGGCATTTAGTGGGTTTAGGTAGGTGTCTGTCCAGTTGTTTTGACTAATAGAACTAGATTGTATACCGCCAAAAACTCCAGCACCCACAAACCATCTTGGCATTTGAGCATCTAGGTTATTCGACGATTTATTTTGAGCAGATAAAGTAAGTATCGAGCCCAAAGTTATGGCTGTGCCAATGAGTAAGTTTTTAGATAATTTCATGATGCCTTTTATTAATGTTTAACCATTTTGATGTTTGAGATATTTCCGTTTTCATCTTGCACGTTGATAAAGTATATACCCGATGAAAGATGACTTAGGTTTAAATCCAAAGACTGACCATTGGCTTGCTGATTTGACAATAGTTTTCCTTGAGCATCTATAATACTAATTTGGTGATTTTGTAGGCCTTTTTTAGCTGTTATAGTTATAGTGTTTACAAACGGATTAGGAAATACTTTGATAGTATTGTTTTGAGCCCATTCATCATTTAAACCAGATGGTGCGTTGTAATAGGTTTTTTGGTAGCAATTTCCTTTGGTAGAAATAACCCAATAGCTCTTGTTTGTTAAGTCGGGAGATGCATTAAAATAATTTTGGTTTATTTCACCTGTGATAAGGTTTCCTTTTAATACTGGTTTATCGTCGTAACCCCATTGGTAGGTAGAAACTTGGTTGGCTTGACAAACAAAATTATTGTTAAAGTATCTCACTGTTGCTTCGTGTGTGGTTTCGTTTTGAACCGTAACATCCACCTCTGTAGCAGCGCTACAAGAGCCATTGCTGGCAGTTAATATTACTTTCGCGCTACCTGCATTAGGGAAGCTAATTATTGCATATTGTTTGGTGCTACCTTGGGCGTAAACTGAAGCATTTGTGGCCGACCATTGATAGCTGATGCCCGTTGCTGGTTCGTTGGCTGCACCATAATTTAATTGGTTAGCTCCAGCACAAATAGGAGTGGCGGCTTGCATGCTTATAACGGGTTTAGCTGGAACTGGATTTACGGTACCGTTAATAGCTAAATTTTGTGCAAGGGCTCCAGTAGATGTAGCTGTAATGTTGCCACTTGGGTTTCCGCTGGCAGCGCTGCTAATTCTAATGTAAATGGTAGTAGTTGCAAGTGTGCCAGAAACAGGAGTTAAATTAAGACTTGAAGAGTAAGTTCCACCTGCGCTTAATGATAGCTCAAATCCGGCAGCAGCGTTAACAATAACATCTGCATTTAGATTGATACCGCTAACTGTAAATTGTTGTGCATCTGATGCAGTTCCTTCACAGGTATTAAATGGATCAAATGTACCGTTAAGACTTACACTTGTTACTGGGGTGGCATCAGTGGTAAATGTACTATCAGCACCATAACTAGTGCCTACACTGTTAATAGCGTATGCTCTTACATGGTATGTAGTTGAGGCGGTTAACCCGCTTACATTTTGAGAGAAGGCACCTATACCAGAACCAATAGCTATTTTAGTATTTGCAGTAGTTGGGTTAGCGGTTGTAGCGTAAACAATTCCTCTTTCTGTAACGGATGCTCCACCATCTGCGGTTACATTTCCACCGAGTGTTGCTGAGTTTGTGGTAATGAGTGTAGCAGAAGAAGTTCTCACAGTAGCCAATTGCGGACCACTAGTAGCAATAAAGCTACCCATAAGCGGTGTTCCTAACTTAAATATGTCGTATCTACATGGATTAGAAAAAGTATCAAATTCGAAAACTGATACATGGTATAATGTTCCGTTCACTAGATTGGTGATATTAACACTATCTCCATAACCTCTGTATACCACTCTTGCTGAAGTATCGATTACACTACCATTCATACTTGTTGAAGGGATATAATTTACTCCATTTGCAGGACCAATGGTGTCAATTTTATTATTGGCTTTTACTACAATCATTCTTCCAACACCCGACCCTGGGGTACATTTAATGGTAGCAGACGAACTGGTAATATTTGAAATTGCCAAGTTGGTTGCGTCAATGGAAGGAACAGGTTTTGGACTGCCAATTAGTTGAGCTATTGGTGCATTTGGGGAGTTTAATCCATTCATTAATTGGTAATTTCCTGCACTTCCAAAAACATGCATTTGGTTATCGGAAGTTGTAACATAATAGGCATAATTAGTTTGAGCCAAACCAACTACAACTTTGCCTGCAATAGATGAAGTACTTGCCTCAACCAAAACTGGAGGAATGGCATTGCTGCTATTTCCTGTTCCTAAATGCGCCGAAGCGTTGTTACCAAATGCATGCACTTTTCCTGCCGTATCCACAACTATAGCTGAGCCAGCGGTTCTGTTTAAAATCATACTCAAAACACGATTATTGTTTAAGCTTGAGGTACTGCCCATGTTTAATAAATCTGGTGTAGTGCGGATTGTAGCTCCAGATAATCCTAGGTTCATTGATGAACCCATGCCATATAATATGCCATCTTCATCTTGGAGAATGGTGGCGCTATTTTTTGAATCAATATCTACAATAGTTTTACCATTTAATACTCCATTTTGAGTAATTTGAACAGGGTCTTCAACCACATTGCTATGTGTAACCCCAATAGATGAATTTAAATTAGGTCCCCAACCATGTACTGTGCCATCTGAGGCTATTGCAAAAACATTATTTTCATTAACTGCATCGGTACCTTTACAGAGTTTAATAATGGTTTTGCCTGTAAGGCTACCTCTGCTGGCAATTGAGGTTGGTGTCCAAACCCTGCCATTAGTACTCGCACCATTACCCAATGAGCCAAGCGTATCTTTTCCCCAACTACAAACAATTCCATCAGAGGTAAGGGCGTAAAAACGGTTTGAACCAGCCAATACCTGTATCACTGTTTTTCCTTTTAAGTCACCTTTGTTTGTAATATCTGTTGGTAGTGCTCTGTTATTTACCATTGAGCTATCTCCTAGTTGTCTGAAATTGTTGTTACCTTGTGTGTGAACAGTATTGTCGCTTGCAAGGGCAATTAGATTCCAAGTTCCAGAAGTGGAAAGTTGTGAAATTGTTTTTCCTCTTAATGAACCTTTTGGTGGCATTTCTACCGGACAATAACGGTATGATTGTCCGTTATCAAAATAATAAATATATTGACCATACAGCTTTCCGTCCTTTAAAAAGTAAGCGCCTGTTTGACCGGTGTTTCCAATCATTACGTTTTGCGGATTTTTAACATAGAAATATTCTTTTCCAATTTTAAAACCAGTGGTAGTAGCAACAGCAATATTTCCCATATACGCGTTATTAGGAACCACTGCATTAATGGTACTGTCGTTTACAACAGTAAAACTTGCTGCAGGGGCTGGTCCAAACCATACCTTAGTAACATTTACGAACCCGGTACCTTTTAGGGCTACGGTACTTCCAACATTGCCGCTTTGAGGAGCATAAGAGACTACGCTTAATCCAGCAACCGGTGTGGTTGCTAAAGTTGTAAACGTACTATCACCACCATAACTGGTACCCACGCTATTAATGGCATAAGCCCTAACATGGTAGGTAGTTGAGGCGGTTAAGCCGCTTACATTTTGAGAGAAATTTCCTACGCCTGAACCGATCGCAACTTTAGTATTAGCAGTAGTTGGGTTAGCTGTGGTAGCATAAACAATACCACGCTCGGTAACGGTAGCGGTTCCGCTATCGCTTACATTGCCCCCAAGGGTTGCATTAGTAGTTCCAACGAGTGAAGCACTTGCGGTTGTTACTGTTGGTGCCATAACCGGAGGTGTTGCTAAGGTAGTAAAGCTTCTATCTGCACCATATGCGGTATCTGTGCTATTGATGGCAAATGCCCTGAAGTGATATAAAGTAGCAGCAGACAAACCCGTTACATTCTGTGAAAAGTTACCCAAACCGTTACCCATGCTAACTTTGGTATTGGCCAAAGTAGGATTAGCTGTTGTGGCATAAACAATACCTCTTTGGGTAATTGCAGTTGAGCCGCTATCTGTTGCATTTCCACCAAGGGTGGCTGCGCCAGCGCTTATAGAGCCAGCAGCAGAAGTTGAAACGACAGGAGGAGTTGATGCAGATGAACTATAAAGCAGAATGGTACCGCTACCACCTACTGCCCAGCCCTTGGTGGCATTGGTAAAATACATGCCAAACAAAGATTGTGTTGTACCGGAGGTTTGGGTCGACCACGTTGTTCCGCCATTGCTGGTTGTAATAATAGTTCCGCTAAAGCCAACCGCCCAGCCTTGTGTGGCATTAACAAAATAGATACCCCTCAAAAATTGTGTTGTACCAGATGTCTGTGCCGACCAGGTAGTTCCGCCATTGCTGGTGGTTAAAATGGTGCCGCCACCACCTACTACCCAGCCTTGTGTGGCACTGGTAAAATGCACACCATTTAAAGATTGTGTTGTACCGGAGGTTTGGATCGACCAAGTTGTTCCGCCATTGCTGGTGGTTAGTATGGTTCCGCCACTACCAACCGCCCAACCCTGGTTGGCACTGGTAAAATAAACGCTATTCACTTGTGATATACCAATTGTATTAACTGTCCACGATGTTCCACCATTGCTGGTAGTTAAAATAGTGCCATTGATTCCAACAGCCCAACCCTGTGTGGCGCTGATAAAATACACGCTCGTCAAAGCTTGTGTTGTACCCGATGTTTGTGCTGTCCATGTAATTCCGCCATTATTGGTTGTTCGTATGGTTCCACCATTACCAACCGCCCAACCTTGTGTGGCGCTGATAAAATAAACGCCATTCAAAGTATTTGTTGTACCCGATGTTTGTGCTGTCCATGTAATTCCGCCATTATTGGTTGTTCGTATGGTTCCGGCACCGCCAACCGCCCAGCCTTGTGTGGCATTAACAAAATAGACACCACTCAAAAATTGTGTTGTACCAGATGTTTGGGCCGTCCAGGCAGTTCCACCATTACTGGTTGTTAGTATGGTTCCGCTAATTCCAACAGCCCAGCCCTGGGAGGCACTGGTAAAATAAACAGCACGCAACGACAGATTTGTACCGGATGTTTGAGCGGTCCAGCTAGTTCCGCCATTGCTGGTAGTTAGTATGGTTCCGCTAATTCCAACAGCCCAGCCCTGGGAGGCACTTGTAAAGTTGACACTAAACAATGATTGTGTTGTGCCAGATGTTTGTGCCACCCAGGTAGTTCCACCATTGCTGGTGGTTTGAATGGATCCGCCATCACCTGCGGCCCAGCCCTTGGAGGCACTTGAAAAGTGGACACTTCTCAATGTGTTTATAGTAACAGATGTTTGTGCTGTCCAAGTAGTTCCGCCATTACTGGTAGTTCGTATGGTTCCGTAACCACCTACCGCCCAACCTTGGGTAGCACTTGTAAAATAAACGCTATTCAAATCATATGATGTGCCTGATGTTCGAGCCGTCCAGGTAGTTCCGCCATTGCCAGTAGTCAAAATAGCTCCTCCAAAACCTACCACACACCCTTGATTGGCGCTGGTAAAATACACGCTCGTCAAAGCTTGTGTTGTACCAGATGTTTGTGCCGTCCAGGTAGTTCCACCATTGCCGGTTGTTAGAATGGTTCCGGAATTCCCAACTGCCCAACCTTGGGTGGCACTGGTAAAGAAAACGCTATTCAAAGTTTGTGTCGTACCGGATGTTTGTTCCGTCCAGGTAGTTCCTCCATTGCTGGTCTTGAAAATTCTTCCTAAATCACCTACTGCCCATCCATGTGTGGCACTGGTAAAGAACACATCAAAAATTGATGGATTACCATTGAAATAATTACTGCCGTCACTGCCCCCTGCTTGTAGTGGAGTTTGCCATGTTTGGGCTTTTAAGCTGCTTAGGGTTGCAGATATAAAAAATAAAAACAGAAATAACTTTTCCATTTTCGTGTTTCTTAATAATGCTGTCATAAATTTAAATTTGATGTCAAACGTAGAACTATTTAATCCTTACATCAATAAGTGGTAACCCTTAATTTTCATTTTTAAGCGTATAAATCTCCTTTTTTATCATTTTTAAACCACCTAGAAAACTATATTTGAATATAAAATTAAATCACTCTCATGAAAGCTTTAGGCCGATTTTTCTTCCATCTATTTTGGGTTTTTACGCTTAGCAGTTGCTTACTTTCCTGTGAAAAGAAAAGTGAACCCAATTCTGATTTAACTCCTTGGTATGGCAGAAAGACCATGCAAGAGCATTTTAAATGGTATTTTAATGCAGATAATTATTTTGATAGTAATTATCATGAGCGTTTTTTTAATCTGTATAATCATTTCTTAGAATCGAACCAAGAAGACTCTGCATTATACTATTTACTAGTTTATAGCGATATGGTGGATCAGAATTACATAAATGATTCTATCTATCTTACAACTGCAAAAAATCATCTTTATAAATATGAATCTGTAAATACATACAACGGTGAGCTGTTAAAATTGTATTATTACATAAGCAGTCAGTATGCCACGATGGTTAATAATGATTCTTGCGAGGCTTGGGCACTGAGAGGATTAGAAAAGAAGGAAATGCCTGCTAGGTTCGTTGCTAAATGCCATAGAGTTTTGTCGGGGATATACAGTTTCTATTCAAATCAAGAAAAAGCGATTCCTCATTCGTTGGCTTTTTTAGATTATTTTGTGCAAAAACAAGATACTCTCAATATTGGTGTTGCCTATTTTAACTTAGCTCTTCTCTACGAACAATTGTATGCTTTTGAAGCAACCGAAACATACATGAAAAAGGCTCTCGAGTATTCATTAATGAAAAAAGATACCTATACCATAGCCATTTATTACAATCACTTAGGGCATTTTTATTACAAGACCAATAAAGATAGTAGCAAATATGTTTTATATGCCGATAAATTAAATGATATCCTAAATAACTATTCTAATAAAATGGTGTATTTACACTCTTTAAATGAAAATGTACAAATTACTAAATTCTTTATAACAAAGCAGTTTGATAGCATTCCTAGGCACCTTGAAAGGTTTAAAGAATTAGGCATTATGATGGAAGATTCTGTTACGAAAAAGAACTATTACATTCAAAAAGTTAGGTATGAAATTCAAAAAAGTGGTAAAGTAAATAATGAAAATGAACTACTAGAAATTATTGAATATGCAAAAGCAAATAATGATAAGGATTTGGCTTACTCTTCTTATAATAACTTATACAACCACGCTTTTAAAAATGGCGATTATAAAAAAGCATTAGACTATCAAAATGAAATGCGAGCTTTAGAGTTAGAAAACTTTAAAAAGAATAGTAAAGGTCAGATTTACGATAAAGAAGTTCGGTATCAAAATGCTAAAAAGGACGAAGAGATATTGGTTCAAGCCGAGAAATTAAAAATTAAACAACGTAACATAGGTTTGCTTTTGGCTGGATTGATTATTTTAATTCTTGCTTTTATCCTATACTTTATCTGGCAAAAGAAGAAAACTATTACAGAGAAAAGTCGTTTGGAAACCTTGTTTACTCAAAAGTTAATGGAAAATACGGAGGATGAACGAATGCGTATAGCCAAAGATTTACACGATAGTATTGGTCATGAGTTGCTAAATGTTCGTAGTGCCATTACTAATAAAATGCAGTTTACAGAAGAGAAAATCGACCATATTCTAGAGGAAGTAAGAGAGATTAGTCGAAATTTATTTCCAGTTATGTTTGCAGAAGTTGGGTTAAAAATAAGTATAGAGCAACTCATAGACCAACTCAATAAATCAGAGGGTTTATATGTTATGAGCGAGGTTAATTATGTTTCTGGAACCTTAGATGCTAAATCGGAGCTAAACATTTATAGAATTATACAAGAAGCTCTCAATAATGTTAGGAAATACGCGGGTGCTCAATCGGCTAAAGTTTTTATCAACCAAACTAATGAGGGTATAAAGGTAGAAATTATGGATAATGGTAAAGGCTTTGATGTTAACGATGTTCTAAAATCTGGAAAAGCGTTTGGTTTAATGAGTATACATCAACGTTGCATAGCCTTAAAATCCGAAGCTACTATTCATTCGGATGCCAATGGAACCATCGTATCTTTCCAAATACATTTATAATATTTTAATTTATGCCTGTTCAAACGTCATAAATCTGTCATCTAAAAAAGCCAAGGCAACTTGAGAAATTGTTTTGCTGTTTTACATATATAAACACAAAACTTTATGAAACTCTTAAGCTTTTCAAATAACAACTTAGATGAAGTTGTTTTTGAGCACCGCAACAAGGCTTATGGCGCTTATGCCATTCGCAAAATGTATCCTGAGAATCTAAACAAAAGTATGTTTTTAACCATTGCTCCTCTTTTGTTAGCACTGGTTTCTAGTATCATTTACAACATACTTAAGCCAACTTCATTTGTGCCTAAATCTGTTGTGTACGACACCAAAATTCGCGAGAAAATTAAAGACATAGTGGAGGTGAGTGGCGGTTTTACTTTTATCTTAGAAAATCCTTTAGCAGGTTTTGATATTGTGATAGATAAAAAGGTTAAACCAGAAGTAAAAAAGCCCAAATTGCCTGAACCTATTGAGATGCGACCAATCGTTTCGGGCTCATCAAAGGGTTTGTCTGAACCAAATTTAGGTATGTTAGGCATGGGAGGATTAGGAGGTGCCGGACTTGGATTGAAGGGTGGGGAAGGAGAACAAGGTGGCAATACCTTAATAGAATTTATCGCAGAAAAAATGCCACAGTTTCCAGGCGGACAAGAAGCGATGTATGCATATATATCACAAAATTTACAGTATCCTCGTCAGGCAGTTGAGAATAATGTTTCGGGTAAGGTGATGATATCGTTTGTAATAATGCCGGATGGCAAAGTAGAAATGAGTGAAATTGAGAAAGGCATTGGTTTTGGTTGCGATGAT
>JAKRSG010000227.1 GCA_022402405.1 Bacteroidia bacterium
AACAAAAGATAAGGTTTTTTTATTTATTTAAGCTATGTACAGCCTGGGCTAATTGCGCCACTAATGATGGGTCTTTCTCAATAGCATTCCCAACTACAACTATATCGGCTCCTGCCATACACGTTTCTATGGCTTGCTCTGGAGTTCTAATGCCACCACCAATAAATAACGGACCACTAATTTGGGCTTTAACTTCACGAATCATGTCTGCTTTTATTGGGTTTTGAGCACCGCTACCTGCATCCATATAAATAACTCTTAAGCCCAACATTTCGCCAGCTAATGCAGTGCAAGAAGCAATATTAATTTTATCTGCCGGAAGAGGTGTAGTATTACTCATGTACATTACACTAGTTATATTTCCGCCATCCACAATCATGTATCCAGTTGGTATAACTTCTATTCCAGATTTTTTTAACATAGGAGCAGCTAAAACATGTTTGCCTATCAACAAATCTGGGTTTCTTCCGCTAATCATACTTAAAAACAAAATGGCATCTGCTTTTGAATGCGTTTGCATAATGTTGCCTGGAAATAATACTAATGGAATATCAGTGCTAGCCTTAATGGTTTCAATACAAGTGTCCCAAAATCCATTAGTAATTAAACTGCCTCCAACCAAAATGATATCCACTTTGGCTTCGTTGCATCTACTAATTAAGGAGCGTAAGGCCTCCTCACCGCTCAAACTGTCTGGGTCTATAAGCACCGCCAGCTGTTTGGTTTTGGTTTGAGCCTTTTCTTGAATGCTATGGTAAAATGTATTTTTCAATCTATATCCTAAAAGTATCTGCAACAAATTAAAGCTTTTTATTTAAAATACCCCAGACCTAATTTTCAAAAGTCACAATCTATCCTTTTAATTATAAATATCAAGTAAAATTTTTTGGTTCGAACCAAATTTTAATAAAGTGTATCTAATAAAGGACAATTAGCTGATTGTTAAATAATTGTTGCTTCCTTGAAACCCGCAATGGTAAAGGGGGACATTGTGAATAACTAATCTTATAAACACTCCAAGCATTAGTTTTTTCTAAACAAAAAAGAAATTAACATCGTTTACTGTTGAAATTGATTTTTGATACTGAACTTTTGAAAGTTGACTTTTGGATAAAAAACCCCCCAAGAGTTTTGAGAGGTTTTTTCATCGTAAGATAAATAAATTATTATTAGTTATTCCTAACCATATTGAGCAAAATGAGCCGTAGTAAAAAAAATCAAGATCAAAAGGGCCTCCGGATAGAGCGCCACTTTACTAAAGAAGGAGTAAGTGCGTACGACATGTTTACGTATGATTACCGCACTTCTGTTATCAAAAACACAAATGGTAGTGTTGTTTTTGAAATGAAAGATGTAGAAGTACCTAATTTCTGGAGTCAGGTTGCTACCGATGTATTGGCGCAAAAGTATTTCAGAAAAGCAGGTGTTCCTCAACCAGATGGTTCTTTAGGAAGAGAAACTAGTATTAAACAAGTTGCTCATCGTATGGCTCATTGTTGGATGAAATGGGGTGAAGATTATGGATACTTCGATTCTAAGGAAGATGCTCAAGTATTTTATGATGAGTTGGCATTTATGATTGTTGGTCAATATGCTGCTCCTAATTCTCCTCAATGGTTCAATTCTGGTTTACATAGCTCATACGGTATTACCGGTAAACCACAAGGTCACTATTTCGTTAATCCAAAAACTGGTAAGTTAGAGAAATCTACTTCTGCTTATGAACGTCCGCAACCTCATGCATGTTTCATTCTTTCTGTGGATGATGATTTGGTGAATGAGGGTGGTATCATGGATTTATGGGTGCGTGAGGCTCGTATTTTTAAATATGGTTCAGGGGTTGGAACAAACTTCTCAAGAATTAGAGGTGCTGCCGAAAAGTTATCTGGTGGTGGTTCTTCTTCTGGATTAATGAGTTTCTTAAAAATAGGTGATCGTGCCGCTGGCGCTATCAAATCTGGTGGTACTACCAGAAGAGCAGCCAAAATGGTGTGTTTAGATTTGGATCACCCAGAAATTGTTGAATTTATTAACTGGAAAAAAGACGAAGAGAAAAAAGTAGCAGCATTAATCGCAGCAGGATACGCGAGCGATTATGAAGGCGAAGCTTATGCTACTGTTTCCGGTCAGAATAGTAATAACTCAGTTCGTATTCCTCACGCCTTTTTTGAAGCATTAGAAAAGGGTGAAAACTGGGATTTAAAAGCTCGTACCGATGGTAGAACTATGAAGTCTATTCCAGCTAATGATATCTGGGATATGATTGCTGATGCGGCTTGGGCTTGCGCAGATCCTGGTGTGCAATATGATACCACAATCAACGAATGGCATACTTGTCCGGCTGGAGGTAGAATTAATGCCTCTAATCCATGCAGCGAGTATATGTTCTTAGATAATACTGCTTGTAACTTAGCTAGCTTAAACTTAATTCGCTTCTTTAACGAAGATACATTAGAGTTTGATGTAAAGTCGTTTGAGCATGCATGTAGATTATGGACAATGGTTCTAGAAATCTCTGTATTGATGGCTCAATTCCCATCGCAGGAAGTGGCTCAATTAAGTTACGAATACCGCACACTTGGATTAGGATACGCTAACTTAGGAAGCATGTTAATGATTTCTGGTATTCCATACGATTCTCCAAAAGCATTTGCTATTGGTGGTGCAATCACCGCTATTCTAAATGGTGTTGCATATCAAACATCTGCAGAAATGGCTAAATATTTGGGAGCTTTCCCAAGATATGAGGATAACAAAGAAAGCATGTTACGTGTAATGCGTAATCATCGTTATGCTGCATACAATACCACTGATGCCTACGAAGGTTTATCTATTAAGCCAGCTGGTATTGATCCTAAATATTGTCCAGATTACTTGTTAAAAGCAGCCTGTGATGCATGGGATTCTGCCGTTCAAATGGGAGAAGAGTATGGATATAGAAATGCTCAAGCCACAGTTATTGCTCCAACTGGAACCATCGGTTTAGTAATGGATTGCGATACAACTGGTATCGAACCTGATTTCGCTCTTGTTAAATTTAAGAAATTATCGGGTGGTGGATACTTCAAAATCATCAACTCTGGTGTGCCTGCAGCTCTTAAAAACTTAGGTTATTCTAAGTCGGAAATTGATGCCATAATTCAATATGCTACGGGTTCTGCAACCTTAAAAGGTGCTCCACATATCAATCCAGAATCTTTAAAATTCCGTGGTTTTACTGATGAGGAAATAGAAAAATTAGATAAAGCGGCTTCAGGTGCTTTCGAAATTGGTTTTGCATTTAATCAATGGACACTTGGCGAAGAGTGTTTACAACGCTTAGGATTTAAGCCTGAAGAATACAATAACTATAACTTTAACCTATTACGTAAATTAGGATTTACTCGTCAGGAGATAGAAGAAGCTAACGACTTTATCTGCGGTACCATGACTGTTGAGGGTGCACCTTTCTTAAAAGAAGAGCATTTGCCAGTTTTTGATTGTGCTAACAAGTGCGGTAACAAAGGTACTCGTTACATTGCTGCCACTGGGCACATCCGCATGATGGCTGCTGCTCAACCTTTCTTAAGTGGTGCTATCTCCAAAACCATTAACCTTCCAAACGAAGCTACTGTTGAAGATATCAAGGAATGTTATCACTTAAGCTGGAGCCTTGGCTTAAAAGCAAATGCTCTTTACCGCGATGGTTGTAAGTTGAGTCAACCTCTAAGCAACAAATCTGACGTGAAAGAGGATGAAGATATCCAAGAAACGGTTGAACAAATTTTAGGTGAAGATGCACACAAACCAGTTGGTGAGTTAAGTCCTGAGCAAGTTCTAGAAGCGGCAACTGCCATTCTAAACCGCACACACGATACAGCCTTTAAACATAAATTAGCTGGCGTAGTAGCACGTAAAACCTTACCTGGAAAACGCGGTGGGTTCACACAGAAAGCAACTGTTGGCGGGCAAACCATATTTGTTAGAACAGGTGAATATGAAGATGGAACATTAGGTGAAATTTTCGTAGATCTACATAAAGAAGGTGCTACCTTACGTTCGTTGATGAACTGCTTCTCTATAGCCGTTTCATTGGGCTTACAATATGGTGTACCTTTAGAAGAATACGTAGATAAATTTACCTTTACTCGTTTTGAGCCAGCTGGTATGGTAGCGGGTCATCCAAATATTAAGAGTGCCACTTCTATCATAGATTATATGTTTAGAATGTTAGGTTTTGAATACTTGGGTAGAGAAGACTTTGTTCAGGTTGAACCTAATGATGTTCAAAGAAGTTCATTAGCTATTAACCAACACAAAGCTGCTAATTCTGCTATGGCTCCTGCTATTTCAAATGAACCAGTTTCTGTAACTCCTGTAGCTGCAACGCCAATTGGTTTTCATAGGCCAGCAGAAGTAAAGTTAGAAGTTGAACCAAAAATCACTGGAATTGCCGCTCCAGAAGCAGCTCCAATGGATCAGGTAAATGAAATGAACAAACGCATGGGTGATAGTCCGGCCTGCCCTACTTGTGGTCATATTACCATCAGAAGCGGAGCTTGTTACAAATGCTTAAACTGCGGTACCCAAACAGGTTGTAGTTAGTAGAGAATTTTCATCATTCATAAAATAAAATAACCAAAAAAACCTGCTTCGGCAGGTTTTTTTGGTTTATGGCTGAACCAAAATTTCCACATGAATACTCTAATTGGTTTTTTATTTATATTGTGCCCACAAAATTTTGAAAAATGAACCAGTCGATATTTAAAAAGGCATTGCCTCACTTGCTTGCTTTTGTGCTAATTATGCTAGTAATCTTTGCTTATTTCACTCCTTTGTTTAATGGTAAAGTGTTAAAACAGTACGACGTATTGCAATGGAAAGCCACTTTTCAAGAAATTGCTCAATTCGAAAAGGCCAGTGGTGAGCGTACTTTCTGGACCAATAGTATTTTCGGCGGAATGCCAAGTTACCTAATTGGGGCGACTTATCATGGAAATTATACAGGAAATATCCTCTATTATATTTCGGATATTTTTAAACATCCTGCAGATACTATATTTTTATTATTTGCTTGCTTTTATGTGCTTTTATTAGCCTTTGAGGTTTCTCCATGGTTGGCTATGATTGGTTCATTAGCCTTTGCCTTATCTTCCTTTAACTTTATAAATATAGATGCTGGTCACGTAACAAAGGGTAATGCCATTGCCTTTATTCCACTGGTATTGGCAGGTATTCAAATTACCTTGCATAAAAATAAATGGTTGGGTGCTATATTAACGGGTATTGCAGTCTCTTTTGAATTATCTGCTGGTCACGTTCAAATTACCTACTACCTCATATTTATCATTTTGGCTTGGATGGTGGTAGAATTGGTTCAGGCCATAAAGAATAAAACATTGCCTAAATTTCTAATAGCTGGTTCATTGTTGGCCGTTTCTGCTGCTGTTGGGGTTGGTACCAATATAATGGGATTATTGGCTACTGAAGAATATGGTAAATACAGTATCCGTGGTAAATCTGAACTTACCAAAACACCATCAGGAGAAAGTAATGCAGCCAACAGTTCTTCTGGCTTAGATAAAGATTATGCTTTGGCTTGGAGTAATGGAGTGGTAGAACCATTCACTATTTTGATACCAAACTTTTATGGAGGTGCAAGTAATGGCGATTTAGGAACCAGCAGTAATACTTATAAAGAATTGCAACGTCAGGGTTACCCAAATGCCAAAGAGGTTGTTAAACAAATGCCAATTTATTGGGGAGATCAGCCTTTTACGGCTGGTCCGATATACTATGGAGCTATCATTGTGTTCTTGTTTGTGCTAGGAATGTTCTTGGTTAAGAGTTCAGCTAAATGGTGGATTTTTGCAGCTGCTATGTTGTCTATTTTCTTATCTATGGGTAAGAACTTTATGCCTTTAACCGATTTATTCTTTAACTATTTCCCTCTGTACAAT
The DNA here is from genome assembly GCA_022402405.1 of Bacteroidia bacterium. Lineage (GTDB taxonomy): Bacteria > Bacteroidota > Bacteroidia > UKL13-3 > UKL13-3 > B1. Next base: position 5,940 of record JAKRSG010000227.1, read on the forward strand.
AAGTTTAGGTCGGTAACTTTTGTTCTTTGTGTGGCTCAAACCATGTTTCCTTTCTTGGCTATTTTGGCTGTAAAAGAATTGATGGACAAGAAAATTTCTCAGGCAGATTGGCTAAAGTCTATAAAATACAGTTTTGGTATTGTAGGAGGTATCTGTTTCTTGTTTGCTTTGATGCCAGGATTTTTCTTTGATTTTTCGACCGAGAACGATGCGCGCATGAAATTACCGGAGTGGTTGTTAAATACATTAGTAGCTGATAGAGAAAGTTTGCTCCGTATGGATGCTTTGAGGTCGTTTGTGCTCATACTATTGTCTGCAGCTGTTTTGTGGTTCTATCAAAAAGGAAAATTGAAAACAGAACTTATGTTGGCGGTATTGGGAATATTAGTGGTGGTAGATTTATGGGGAGTAGATAAACGCTATTTAAATGATAAAGATTTTGAAAAGAAAAAAGGGGAGGCAGCCGTTCCAAAAACGGCTGTCGACGAGCAAATTTTAGCGGATAAAGACATTCATTTTAGAGTATATAACAATACAACAGATTTTGATAAAGATGCCTTAACAGCTTATTATCATAAATCTCTAGGTGGCTACCATGGAGCCAAAATGCGCAGATACCAAGAACTTATTGAATGGCAGTTGGTAAAAATGAATATGGAGTGTTACAACATGTTGAACGCAAAATATTTCATACTCCAAGATTCTTTGGGCAATAAGTTTGTGCAGCAAAATGTAAACGCCAATGGTAATGCTTGGTTTGCCTCTCAGATTAATTGGGTGGCAAATGCCGATGAAGAAATTAGTGCCTTAAGTAATTTTAACAGTAAAACTACTGCCATTGTAGACAAGCGCTTTGAGGGCGAGTTAAAAGGATTTACGCCAAGTACAGATAGCAGTGCTTCTATTGTGTTAACAGCCTACCAACCAAATAAATTGGTTTACGATTATAAATCGAGTAGCGAGCAAGTGGCAGTATTCTCAGAGGTTTATTATGAAAAAGGCTGGAATGCCTACATAGACGGGCAATTAGTGCCGCATTTTAGAGCCAACTATGTACTTAGATCTTTAAAAGTTCCAGCAGGTAATCATACCATTGAGTTCAAGTTTGAACCAACCGTAATTGGTACAGGCGAGAAAATTGCATATGCATCTTCGTGGGTGCTATATGGCGGATTGTTATTGATTTTGGGTTTAAGTTTCTATAAAAAGAAAAACGAGCAAGAGGCTTAGGTTTGGTGCCAATTCAATTAACTCCCTTATAAGAAAGTTAATTCGAGAAATTTCGGATTTCGAATCATTGCTGTCCGGGAAAAAGCATGAGATTCTTCGCTATCGCTCTCAATGACTCGTTGTACGCTTGATTTTAGAGGCAGGGGGCATGGAGGCAGCGAAGCTGACTCCATGCCCCCTGCTTTTCAGTACTAAAATTTTGTCCTCCAGAGCGTAACGAAGTGGAGCGAAGGATCTTCATTCTTTTAGTAGGATTTTCCCAGCCTGCAGTGATTTAGAATTTCGTATTTCGTATTTAGAATTTCGAATTTCTTCTTGTTATCTTCGTAGTGTGGATTTACTAAAACAGTTTTGGCAAGAAATAACTGTGGCCTCTATTTTCATAGCGGCCACAGCCTATATTTTTACTTTTTTTAAGAAGAGTAGCAAAGGCGAGCATGCTTGCGGCAGCGGCGATTGCAAATGCGGTTCCCAGAAAAAATAGTGGGTTCAGACCGAAGAATTTAAGATTTAGTTTTTGTTGATGAGTTTGTACAACTCGTCTAATTTTGGACTTAAGATAATTTCTGTTCTACGGTTTTTGGCTCTGCCTTCTGGAGTTTCGTTGCTCGCTTTAGGCATGTATTCTCCTCTTCCGGCAGCCGTTAAATTTTTGGCATCTACCTTATGAACCTCATCTAACATGCGAACAATATTAGTAGCTCTGGCTACACTCAAATCCCAGTTGTCTTTAAATTGCGCCGTTTTAATTGGCACATTGTCGGTATGCCCTTCAATCATAACTCCCACATCTTTGTTTTTATTAAGCACTTCGGCAAGTTTTTTTAACGCGTCTAAACCTTTTTCTTCTACTTCTGCACTTCCACTTTTAAACAATAATTTATCGCTCATAGAAACATACACCTTTCCATTTTTCATTTCTACTGAAATTTCATCGCTCTTAAAGCTTAAAAGAGCTTTTTTAATAACGTTGTTTAAGGCATTTGTTATAGAGTCTTGTTCTCTAATTAAACCTTCTAAAACGGCCAATTTTCTTTCGCGCTCCAACAATTGCTCGCCTTTTTCTTTAAGAGCCAGATTAAGTTGCTCTGTTTTGTTTAAGCTAGTACGAATGAGGGTTGTATATTTATCATTCATATCGATAAAGTCTTGGTCGAGTTTTTTATGTTTTTCCTCTAAGTCGTTGTGCTTTTTGGTAAGTTCGTTAAACCTAGCATCTAAATCGCGGTATTGAATTCCTCTTTCGGTAGTATCCTTGGCATATGCAATGGTAAGAGCGTAAAGTGAGTCTCTTTGACTGGCAGTTAAGGCCATTCTTTTAGATAAAAATGCATTGTGCATTTTATCTTTTACTTTTTGTGGATCCTTTATTTTTCCTTTTGGTTCTAGTTCTTGCGCCATAGCCGAAAGGCTCATCAGCAATAGCGAAGCAAATAATAATTTTTTCATATTTTAAAGGGTTTCTGCGAAGGTTTTATATTCTGTTTACAATCGCAATTTTACATTATTAAATTTATGCTCATTTCATGTGCGTGTGTTCAGTTATGAAAACAAAAAAGGCCCTATCTGTAAAGATAGAGCCTTTCTTGATATAGGTTCAAACAGAACTATTTTTTATCTTTCTTATCAAAGTCGATTACAATTGGAGTAGCAATTCCAATAGAAGAGTATGTACCAAAAACGATACCTACCAATAATGCAAAGGTAAATCCTTTAATTACTTCGCCTCCAAAAATGAATAATACCAATGCAACCATAAACACAGTAAGCGCTGTAATTACCGTTCTGCTTAAGGTTTTATTTAACGCATTATTGATTACACCTTCTTTATTAGTTTCTAAGTGATGCGTGCCTAAATATTCACGAATACGGTCGAATACAACCACGGTATCATTAATTGAGAAACCAATAATTGTTAATACTGCTGCAATAAATGCTTGATCCACTTCCATAGTAAATGGTAAAATACCATCTAAAATTGAATAGAAGCCTAACATCATCAATACGTCATGTGTTAATGCAATGATAGCTCCTAAAGCATATTGCCATTTTTTGAAGCGAACTAATACATATAATCCAATTCCAATTAAAGCAATTATAGCTGCCCAGAAAGAGGCTATTTTAATGTCGTTTGCAATAGTAGGACCAACTTTTGAAGAACTTAATACCTCGGCTTTAACGCCCATTCCAGAAAAACCTTCATTAATTTTACTTAGAACTTCTTCTGCAACACTTTCTCCTTGAGATTCAATTTTGTAGGTAGTAGTAATTTTAAATTTATTGTCTGAACCAAAAGTTTTAACTTCTGGAGCCATGCCTAATGATTTGTTTAAGCCTTCTCTAATTTCAGATGAACTAACATTTTTATCTACTTGTACTACGTATGTCCAACCACCTTGGAAATCTACACCTAAAGTAAAGCCTTTAGTAAACATAGATACTAATCCAAAAGTGATGATGATACCTGAGAATATGTAGAATTTCTTACGGTTTCCTACAAAGTCGAAATTAACTTTAGAGAAGGCATTTTTACTCAAAGAGGTAACATAGTTGATAACCTTACCTTTTTCTAATTGCCATTCTGTAATAACACGCGTTAACAATACAGCAGTAAACATAGAAGAGATAATACCAATAATTAAGGTAATGGCAAATCCTTGAACCGGACCAGTACCGAAGGCATACAATACAAAACCTGCTAATAAAGTAGTTAAGTTTGAGTCGATAATAGAAGAAGCAGCATGAGCATATCCATCTGTAATGGCATTTTTAAGGCTTCTAGCATTTTTTAGTTCTTCTTTCACACGCTCGTTAATTAGAACGTTTGCATCTACTGCCATACCAATAGTTAATACTATACCGGCAATACCTGGTAAAGTTAAGGCAGCACCTAAACTAGCTAAAACGCCAATAATAAAGAATACATTTAGCAATACAGCAAAGTCTGCAATGTAACCTGAGTTACCATAATAAATTACCATAAATACCAAAATGATAATAGTGGCAATAATCATACTCCATAAACCTTTGTTGATGGCTTCTGCTCCCATGCTTGGACCAACTACAGCTTCTTCAACAATTCTAGTTGGAGCTGGTAATCTACCACTCTTTAAAATGTTGGCTAAGTCGCCAGCTTCTTCATTGGTATAGCTACCAGTAATAGAAGAACGACCATTTGGAATTTCTCCTTGCACGTTTGGAGATGAATAAACTACATCATCTAAAACGATGGCTACTGAATGACCAATATTATTACGAGTAAGGTTTTTCCAAATTTTGGCACCTTCTGCATTCATGGTCATAGAAACCTCTACAGATCCAGTTTGAGAAACATCTCTTCTAGCATCTGTAACTTTATCTCCAGTTAATGAAGCAGAACCATCTCTGGATGTTTTTAACGCATGTAAAATTACACCTTGTTGGTTTTCGCCAATTCCTTTGTATTCCCAAGCAAATTTGATATTACCAGGTAGAGCCATTTTTACCTCAGGGCGATTTAACATCGCATTGATTTTAGCAGTATCTTTTACTAAAGCTGTACCACAAGCAGAACCTTTTGGAACTAACATTCCTTTATCGTCGGCATAAGGTTGTAATAAAGCAAACAAAGGATTTTCTTTTGCAAATTCTTCGTAGGTTTTTTCTGCATTTTTAGCTGCCGTATCTGTTTTTTCTTCTGTAGCAGCTTGGCCTGAACCTAAACCTGCTAAAGCACTTTTAGTGGTATCTGTTGCTGAGGCTGAAGTGTCAACACTTGGAGTTTCCAAAGCTGCAGCTTTTTTCAAAACCTCATTGGCACTTGAAATGTGTTTAAAAGCTTCTGGGTTATCAAAAGTTTCGTAAAATTCTAGTTTAGCAGAACCTTGTAATAATTTTCTTACACGAGCTGGATTGTCTACACCAGGTAATTCTACTAAGATTCTACCACTTCCTTCTAATTTTTGGATATTAGGCTGTGTTACGCCAAATTTATCAATACGTGCACGCAAAATCTGGAAAGATCTGTCGATAGCTTGATTAGCTTCTTCACGAAGGTATGTAACTACTTCTTCGTTGGTAGAAGTAAGTTTTATTCTATCGCGGTTACTTGGGTTCACAAACAAAGCCGATAATTTGGCTTCTGGTGCAACTTCTGCATAAGATTCTGCAAATAGTGTTACAAAATCTTTCTGACTGCTCTCCATTTTCTTGGTGGCGTTTGTAATAGCTTCGTTAAACTTAGCATCAGGATTATTATTAGCTAATCCTCTAAGTAATTCTGCTAACGATACTTCTAACGTTACGTTCATACCGCCTTGTAAGTCGAGACCTAGATTTAACTCTCTCTCTTTACATTGTAGGTAAGTGAACTTCTTTAACCCTAAGAAGTTGTAAACGGTTAACCTCGAAACTGAATCCAGGTAATTGCGCTCTAATTGCGCGTCTCCATTGGCTTGCTCTTTCGCATCCTTTTCAATCATGTAAGTTTTCCATGTGAATGATAACTGGAAAATACTTACCAGTATCAAGGCGATGGCAAAAAACTTAACTGCTCCTTTACTTTTCATTGTATATTTCTGATTCTATAAATTTTTTAATTTCACTTTTAAAACATTTGGCCAAATTTTCATTTGACTTTAAAATGTTTCAAAGGCTGGCAAATATAAGAGGTGATTCTGCCAAATGCAAA
>JAKRSG010000228.1 GCA_022402405.1 Bacteroidia bacterium
TTGGCAAGCTAATGTCGGCTGGAAAACGTTTGTTAACTGGCGAAAGTTTGTTCATGACAGCCTATACCAATTTGGGTTCGGGCAAGAAAACGGTAACGTTTGCAGCACCCTATCCCGGCAAAATAATCCCTCTCGATTTAAGTAAAAAGGGTGGTAAAGTTGTTTGTCAGAAAGACTCTTTCTTGTGCGCTGCTAAAGGTGTTAGCGTAGGAATTGATTTTCAACGCAAACTTGGCACGGGCTTGTTTGGTGGAGAAGGCTTTATTATGCAAAAGTTAGAAGGCGATGGAATGGCATTTGTGCATGCTGGCGGACATGTTGAAGAAAGAGATTTAAATCCTGGTGAAATTTTAAAGGTAGACACAGGCTGTATTGTGGCGTTTACAAAAGACATTAATTACGATATTCAATTTGTTGGTGGAATAAAAAATACACTATTTGGTGGAGAAGGTGTTTTCTTTGCTACCTTGCAAGGTCCTGGAAAAGTTTGGATTCAATCGCTACCTATCTCAAGATTGGCTAGTAGAATTGTAGCTTATAGTGGTGTTGGACAAAGAAGGGAAGAAGGCGGATTGCTTGGAGGTTTAGGAAATATACTCGACGGAGATGGGAATTAATTATAAAAAAATAGATGTACATGCGCATATTTTGCCTCAAAATATGCCCAATTTGAAAGAAAAATATGGTTATGGAGATGAGTTTATTTATCTCGACCACTTTCAACCGGGTAAGGCAAATATGATGAAGGCTGATGGAACGTTTTTTAGGGTAATAGATGAACTTTGTTGGAATCCAGAAGCCATCATTGCCCACATGGATAAAAATGATGTGGAACTCATGGCTCTATCCATCGTTCCGGTTCTATTTTATTATTGGGCTGAACCCAAACATACGCTAGAATGGTCGAGGTACTTCAATGATTATATTGCTAAAATTCAAGAGAACTATCCTACCCGATTTGTAGGATTAGCAACCCTCCCTATGCAAGATATTACCCTTGCCTGCGAAGAACTAACCAGATGTAAATATGAGTTAAATTTGCCTGGTGTTGAAATTGGAACTCATATAGAACACAGAAATTTAGACGACCCATATTATTATCCTTTTTACGAAACAGCCGAAAAACTGGGAATGTGCCTATTTGTGCACCCTTGGGATATGATGTCGCAAGAGAAAATGCCCAACTACTTTCTTCCTTGGCTAGTAGGCATGCCTGCAGAAACATCCTTGGCCATATGCAGTATGATGTTCGGAGGTATTTTCGACAAATACCCAAATCTCCGTGTTCTTTTTGCTCATGGTGGCGGCTGTTTCCCGCAAACACTCGGGAGAATTAGTCATGCCTACCACGCCCGCCCAGATTTATGTAATATTCATAAGGTGGCTGACCCAACAACATATACTGATAAATTTTATATAGACTCATTAGTTCATGATGAAGAAACATTCCGTTTCATACTAAAAATGTTTGGTCCAGATAAAATTGCTATGGGCTCAGATTTCCCATTCCCTTTGGGAGATTTAGAACACGGAAAATTCATCGCTCTTATGAACGACCTCGACGAAACAACAAAAGCTAAACTTTTGAGAGAAACAGCCAAAAAGTGGTTAGGGATTGAGTGAGAATTATGAAGTATGAATTATGAAGTATGAATTATGAAGTATGAATTATGAAGTATGAAGTGTTAATTTCGAATTACGAATTACGAATTAAGAATTACGATATATATTGTATGAATTTTAAAATATAATTTCATAAATATCCATTACCAAAGACTAACGACTAAAGACTAAAGACTAAAGACTAAAGACTAAAGACTAACGACCAAAGACAAACGACTAAAGACCAATACTCATGTTAAATTTTGAAGACCTAAATCTCACGAAACCTTATCTAAATGCTTTGCAAGATTTAGAGTTTATTCATCCCACTCCCATTCAGGAGGCTACTTATTCTGTTATCATGTCGGGAAAGGATGTTATAGGATTGGCTCAGACAGGAACCGGAAAAACCATTGCCTATTTATTACCTGTATTACGCATGCTTAAATTCTCAGAACAAAAGCAGCCAAGGGTTTTAGTAATTGTTCCCACGCGTGAATTGGTTGTTCAAGTGCTTGCCGAAATTGAAAAATTGTGCAAGTATACAGCCATAAGATCGGGAGGTATTTATGGTGGTAGCAACATAAATCCTCAGAAGAAATTGGTTCTAGATGGGTTAGATATTTTGGTCTCTACACCCGGGCGTTTAGTGGATTTAGCTATGCTTGGAATACTAAAACTAAAACAGGTTCAGCATTTTATTATTGATGAAGTAGATGAAATGTTAGAAACAGGTTTTAGGGCGCAATTAACTACGGTGCTCGACCTACTCCCTACTAAGCGCCAGAATATATTTTTCTCGGCTACAATGAACAAGGAGGTACAAGCATTGATTGAGACGTTTACTAAGGGTCCAACCAAAATTGAAGTAGTACCTCATGGCACTCCCCTAAAGAAAATTAAACAAAGTGCCTATTCTGTTCCCAATTATACAACTAAGGTAAACTTGTTAAACCATTTACTTGCCAAAGAAAAAACATTCCTGAAAGTACTTGTTTTTGCGAGTAATATTAAGATGGTTGATAGATTATTAGGTGATGTTTACAAAGTTTATGGCGAGCAAGTGGGCAGCATTCACTCTAAGAAAACGCAGGTAGTGAGATTTGCTTCACTAGAAAAATTTCAGCAAGGAATCTCACGTATATTAATTGCTACAGATATTGCTGCTAGAGGCTTGGATATTGCAGATGTAACCCATGTAATAAACTTTGATACACCTCTTGAAGCGGGAGATTATATCCACCGAATAGGAAGAACGGGAAGAGCCGGAAAAAGCGGTAAAGCCATTACTTTTTTTACCGAAGCTGAAAAAGAATACCTCGAAAAAATCGAAGACTTTATGTCGATTAGCATCAAAAGAGAAACTTTTCCAAAAGAAGTAAGTGTTTCCAAATTTTTACTTGAAGAAGAAAAACCAAAGCAAATAGAGGTGGATTATTTAGCGAAAGTTAAAACTAATGCCTTGCCTAGAGGGTTTCATGAAAAGAAAGAGAAAAATAAAAAGGTTAATTTAGGCGGACCAAGAAAACGAAATCCAAATAAAACTAAGCCAAGAAACAGAGCGGTGGAGCGCAATAGAGCACGTAAAAACAAATCATAAAATTTGGTTCGAACCAAAATACTTTTGTAACATAAGTTGAATAAAAAATAAAAATTTGTGGCTTAATTTGCCACCAGAAAATAAAGATTATGACTAAACAAATTGAACATATTGAGTGCCTGATTGTAGGATCGGGCCCTGCTGGTTATACCGCAGCTATTTACGCAGCCCGTGCCGACATGAAACCTGTTATGTATGCGGGTATGCAACCTGGCGGACAATTAACGATTACCACGGACGTAGAAAATTACCCTGGATATCCAGAAGGAATTATGGGTCCGGAAATGATGGAATTGTTTAGAAAACAAGCTGAGAGATTTGGAACAGACATTCGTTATGGAATGATTACTAGTGTTGACTTTTCTGGTAAGCCTCCTTATAAACTGATTGCAGATGAAACACACGAAATTCATGCTGAAACTGTAATTATTGCCACCGGTGCTAGTGCCAAATGGTTAGGAATCCCTTCAGAAGAAAAATTAAACGGAAGAGGTGTAAGTGCTTGTGCTGTGTGTGATGGATTCTTCTTCAGAGGTAAAGATGTAGCTATTGTAGGCGCAGGAGATACTGCTTGCGAAGAAGCCAGCTACCTAGCCAAAATATGTAGCAAAGTATACATGATCGTGCGCAGAGACGAATTTAGAGCTTCCAAAGCTATGCAACATCGTGTATTAAACACTCCAAATATTGAAGTATTATTTGATTCGGAAACAGATGAAATTTTGGGTGATGCCAAAGTAGAAGGTGCCCGCATAAAAAACAGAAAAACCGGCGAAATGCGTCATATAGATATTAGCGGTTTCTTCGTGGCTATTGGTCACCAGCCTAATACTGGTATTTTTAAGGATTACTTAGATATGGACGAAACTGGATATTTATTAACGATTCCGGGAACTAGCAAAACTAATGTAGAGGGCGTTTTTGCATGCGGTGATGCTCAGGATAAAGTATACAGACAAGCTGTAACTGCAGCAGGTAGCGGTTGTATGGCAGCCTTAGATGCCGAAAGATATTTGGCAGCTAAAATGGATGCTCAATAAATTTACACCCTTGGTGTGAATAACTAAATTTTTGATTCTAGAATGGTTTGTGAATCTTCGATCCAAGGAGAATCACAAACCATTTTTATTTTATGATCAAAAAATCTTCAGCCCATAAAAAATCAAAAAAAACAGTTCCTTCAAAAACTGTTAAACAAACTCCCTCTAAAGCCAAGCTTAAAAAGATTTTCGTATTAGATACTTCAGTTATCCTATACGATAGCATGTCTGTTAAAAACTTCGCAGAACATGATGTTGCTATACCTATTACTGTGTTAGAAGAACTAGATAACTTTAAAAAAGGCAACGATTCTCTAAACTTTGAAGCCAGAGCTTTTATCCGTTTTATCGATAAATTATCGGGAGAGTTTACATTAACTCAATGGATTCCTATACAAGGTCAAAACAAAGGCAAGTTTAAGGTTATAATGCATGAAAAAGCCAAGCTAGATGCAAAGGTGATTTTTGGTGATAATAAAGCCGATCATCGCATTTTAAATGCAGCTTTAGCTATGAAAGATGAGTTTGCAAATCGTCCAGTAATATTGGTAACCAAAGATGTTAACTTACGCCTTAAAGCCAAATCTCTTGGCTTACAAGCAGAAGATTATGAAACTGGTAAGATAAAAAACTTAGATACATTACATACAGGTGTGGCTACCATTTCTAAAGTTAAACCAGCGCTTATAGATGAAATTTATGCTCGTGGTTTTATAGATGCAGCCTTTATCGGAAAACAAAGATGGATTGCCAATCATTATTATATTCTAAAGAACGCCCAGAACTCTGTACTTACCTATTTTAATGCAGAAACAGGGTGTTTAAATAAGGTAAACAAACAAACTGCATATGGCATAAAACCTCGTAATGCAGAACAAGCCTTTGCTATGCATGCTGTGCTCAACCCTGATGTAAAATTAGTAAGTATTCAAGGGGTGGCTGGCACAGGTAAAACCTTATTAGCATTGGCAGCTGCACTAGAGCAAAAAGCTAATTTTAGGCAGATATATTTGGCTCGACCAATTGTACCTTTAGGTAATAAAGATATTGGATTTTTACCAGGCGATGCCAAATCTAAAATTAACCCGTACATGGAACCTCTATGGGATAATTTAAAGTTGATCCAAAATCAATGGAAAGAAAACGATAAAGAGTTTCAAAAAATTGCAGATTTGGTGAACCAAGAAAAACTAATTGTTTCCCCACTTGCTTATATAAGAGGACGTAGTTTATCTAATATCATTTTCATCATAGATGAAGCACAAAACCTAACGCCATTAGAAGTGAAAACAATTATTACCAGAGCTGGAGAAGGCAGTAAAATTGTGTTTACTGGAGATGTATTTCAGATTGATACTCCATACTTGGATTCTCAATCTAATGGATTATCCTACCTGATAGACAGGCTTAAAGATAATCCTCTTTATGCCCATATAACATTAGAAAAAGGCGAACGTTCTGCTTTAGCAAACTTGGCCAATCAATTACTTTAATATTTTGCCTTTATGACACAAGAAGAATTATCATCTTACAAAAAAAAATACAGTCAGAGCGAACGCCGATTTTTAGAAGGTCCTCGTTCGAGAGGAAAGGAATTTCTCTTCACGTTTAAAGTGGTTTTAGAATTTATTCGTGGATTTAGAAAATTGCATTTCTTAGGTCCGTGCATTACAGTATTTGGCAGTGCACGTTTTAAAGAAGACCATATATATTACCAACAAGCAAGAGAGATTGGTGCCAGGTTAAGCGATTTAGGTTTTGGGGTAATGACAGGCGGCGGACCAGGAATAATGGAAGCAGCAAACAGAGGAGCATTTGAAAATAATGGTTTAAGTGTTGGTTGTAATATAGAATTACCTCACGAACAAAAAGAAAACCCATACTTACACAAATGGGTAGATTTTCACTACTTCTTCGTTAGAAAAACCTTGCTTGTAAAGTATTCTTATGGCTTTGTTATTATGCCTGGCGGTTGGGGCACAATGGATGAAATGTTTGAAGCCTTAACTTTAATTCAAACAGGTAAAATTAAAGAATTCCCTGTGGTATTATTTGGCAAAGACTATTGGAAAAAGTTAATAGAATTAATTCAAGATATGATTACCCATAAAACAGTATCTGAATCTGAATTGAAAGAATATTTGTTAATAACAGATTCAATAGACGAAGCAATGGATCATATTAAAAAACATGCCATTCATAAATTTGAATTAAAACAAGGAAAGAGTTTTAAACCTATGTCGTTATTGGGCGAACGCTAGTCTTTTTGCATCTTAACAGCTCTAAGAAAATTAGCATAGAATCCGGCACCAGGAAGTGATTTATAATGACAATGATTGCTAATAGTTCCGGATTCTTCGCATTTACAAGCCACTATTTTATTGTTCTCTAAAAAGAATTTACAGGTCTCGCAAGCAACAGCCGAACAAGTTTTGTATTGCGCATCTTCGGTCAATACGAAGTTTATTCCCACCATTTCAATATCTAATGCAGCTATTCTTTTTCTGCCCTGATATACACATGTGGCAAATAAATAATAACCTGTACCCAATTGTTCTATCTTTAACTCCTGCACTTTAGTTCCATCTCTAAATGTCCACTCAAATGCTTTAGTTAAAGCCGACTGATGTTCATTTAACTCGTATACCCCATTTTTTAATTCGCCAATAACGGTGCTGGTTTGCTGAGCAAAAACTTGGGTACTGAATAAAAGAAATGATAGAATGATTAGCTGTAAATGTTTTGTCATGTAAGTTAATTTGATACAAATATAATCTATCCACCAATTAATTTAGCAATACCATATGCCGAAAATGCTGCAACCGCCCCAATTAATAAAGTTTTAATGGCCCCCATAAGTGGTGGCTGACCAATTATTTTGGTTTTAAAATACCCAAAAACGAACAAACAGATAGCAGTAACAATACAAGAATATAATAATCCATCTTGCGCATTGTTGCTAATAAAAGGGAAATACATACTTAAGGGAACAATACCACCAATAATGTATGCTATACCAATGGTTAAAGCACTTTGGCGAGCCCTGTTAATATCTGGCTTTTCTAAACCTAACTCATAACGCATCATAAATTGCACCCATTTATCTTTATCTTGGGAAAGTTCTTCTACAATTGCTTCGGTTGATTGTTTGCTTAAACCATATTCTTCAAACACATCACGAACTTCTTGTTTCTCTTTTTCTGGATACAATTCTACCTCTAAATATTCTCGTCTAAGTTCGCTAGCATAATGGTCTATCTCTGTTTTTCCAGCTAAATAACCTCCTAAACCCATGGCAATACTTCCAGCTACTATCTCTGCTAAACCAGCTGTTATAATCACATCATTACCTTGGGCAGCACCAGTAAGTCCTGCTGCCAAAGCAAATGGAACGGTTAAACCATCACTCATTCCAATTACGGTATCTCTTACCATTTCACTACCGCTAAAGTGCTCTTCTTTGTGATGTTGATGTGCCGAATGAGTATTCATATTTTATGTTTTAATTTTCTCGTATTTAGAAATATTGGCAATGTTGATTTCACTTAAAAGCTCAATTGCCTTTGGTTTTTCAATAGGTTCAGCCCCTTTAAAAATGTTTACCAGCTCATCACTTTTAGCATCAAAGAATACCAATAACATTACTGTATTGGGTGAAATCTTAAATACTTTTTTCACCTGCTCCAAGGCTAACATTATTTGCTTTCTTCCTTGAAATGGATCTTTGGCAAACTGGTCTAATGCTTTTCTATGATAAATATAATAAGCATTCCTCAAAGGTCTAAAACGCTCGTTTAAAATATTATCAATTAAGTTATATCTGGTTCTTACAGACCTTTCAAATGGCTTCCATCCCGCTCTGCCGCTGGATTGTTGCGCTAAACTTGCAATTTGCAATGATTTGTTAAAATAAGGTGTTCCTCCTTCTAAAGCAAAACTATCAAAGTCCAATCCTAACACGTAATAAGCATAAAAGCCCATAAGAGCAGATAAATCTCCTAAGAATTGCCCATCTTGGTACTCTAATCGATCTTGTTCTTGGTATTTAAAATCCCAGTTCTCATCGTTAAAACTTAATAAGGTAGTGTTGTAATTTGAACCATAAACTGGTCGGCGACTCTGAATAATGGCGGAGGCTCTATACTCGTAAGTATTTACATCGTAGCCTGATAAAATAATCTCAATATTTAGCTCAATTTTTTCATTGGTTGCAATGGGTTCGTTTGTCCAACGGGTATTATTCATAAACTCGGTTAAACGCTGTTCTAAACCCCTAAAAATAGACTTATCAGTTAGCTGTACTTGTTGGTCGTTTATTTTTATTTTACAAAACAACTCCTGACCAAATATTAGTTGGCTTGTTAGAGAAAGAAACAATATACTTAATAAGATTCTACGCATGTAATTTTTCAATAATTTTATTCACTATATCTATAGCAACTTCTTCCTTTAACTTTAATTCATAGTTATTTATTTTACCATCTCTATCAATAATTTGAATTTGGTTGGTAGGAAATCCAAATCCAGCTTTTTCATTTCTAAGGGAGTTTAAAACTATAAAGTCTAAGTTCTTAGTTAGTAATTTTTTGTGGGCATTTTCTTGTTCATTTTCAGTTTCCAGAGCAAAACCTATTAGTAATTGATTTTCCTTTTTTAACTGCCCCAATTCTTTTAAAATATCTTTGGTTCGAACCAAATCTATTTTTAAATCACTATCCTGTTTTTTAATTTTTTGAGCACTAACTTGAGCTGGTGTATAATCTGCTACTGCAGCCGACATAATAGTGATATCTGCCTTGGCAAAATGAGAAACTACGGTTTGGTGCATTTCGTGAGCCGATTGAACAGATAAAAAAGTAATATTTGGATGCGATATTTGCTCGTTGCTTGGTCCGCTAACCAAGATTACTTTCGCTCCTTTTAATGCACAAATGCGAGCCAAGGCAAATCCCATTTTACCACTACTATGATTGCCAATAAACCTAACAGGATCAATGGCTTCGTAGGTTGGACCCGCTGTAACTAAAA
This sequence comes from Bacteroidia bacterium, assembly GCA_022402405.1. Lineage (GTDB taxonomy): Bacteria > Bacteroidota > Bacteroidia > UKL13-3 > UKL13-3 > B1. The sequence continues at coordinate 9,271 of JAKRSG010000228.1, forward strand.
CTGTTTTCCCATGTAGTTCTTGAGTTTCTAAAGTTAAGTTGGAAACGAACTCAATAATCTCCTCTGGTTCGGCCATTCTGCCCTCTCCTACCAAACCACTTGCTAATTCCCCATGATTGGGTTTAATCACAATATTTCCATACGACTGAATAAGCTCCAAATTCTTTTGAGTTGATGGATGTGCAAACATGTCTAAATCCATGGCTGGAGCAACAACTACACGACATCTAGCCGAGAGATAGGTAGCTAAGAGGAGATTATCTGAATTACCGCTAGCCATTTTGGATAAAGTACTAGCAGAAAGTGGCGCTATAATAAAATAATCGGCCCATAAACCTAGCTCCACATGATTTACCCATTCGCCTGAATCTCCTTTAATAAAGCTTGAATAAACCGGATTTTTGCTGAGAGTAGCAAGGGTAAGTGGAGTTATAAATTGCTGGGCAGAATCCGTCATGATGACTTTAACATCTGCACCCGCTTTAACAAATAAGCGGGTTAATGCAGCCATTTTGTATGCTGCAATACTCCCGCTTATTCCAATAAGTATTTTTTTTCCTTCTAACATTCGAAGGCAATTTAAGGATTTAGTTTCCTTCTGCCAAACGCTTTTCTTTTTCAGGATTTCTGAAATGAATTTTATCATTCAAAAATTCTTCAGTAGCAATTAAACTTGGTTTTGGCAAACGCTCATATTGCATGCTGATTTCAATTTGCTCACGATTTTCAAATACCTCTTCTAAAGTATCGCTATCGTTGTTAAATTCATCTAATTTAGCATGCAATTCTTCCTTTAATTGTGCTCCAATTTGGTTAGCACGCTTAGAAATGATGGCAATCGACTCATAAATATTGTCGGTGCCTTTTTCTAGCTTTCTCAAATCACGTGCAACAGTGGTTGAGGGTACATTTTGATAATTATTAATAGCCATATATTTTAAAGTTATTTATTTATTATATTGTCTTCTACACAAATTCCATTTTGAAAAAACAGCTCATGATGATGATTGTTTACCATAAAATTCATGGTCTCGGTTCCATCTCTACCATCATTTACATCAAATATTTTTCCATCAGGCCAATCATACACAATTTGCATACATTTAGCAAACGATTTACCTAAAAACTCTTCTGTTAAAGGCTGTTTTAAGGATGCTGGTTCATAGCCCATTTCCGGATCGCCACCACCAGATTCTCCACCACCGGTTCTTACTTCTGTAACAGAATCTATACTAAGAACAGAATGAGGTATTTCATGTTCATCTCGGCTCAAAAAAAACAAAACCACCAATACCACAAGTCCTACTAAAATCCACCATAAGTTTTTCTTATTTTCCATTAGCTTTTGTTCTCCAATTTTTTAATGGCCAATTGAGATTTTACAGCTATTTCTTTAGCCTCTTTCATGTATTTGTTACCTTCTGTATACTGTTCGTTAATTTCTTCAAAAGCGTTTAACGTATTTTTATACCTTTCTAATTGCTTTTCAGCAACACTATTTTGTGCCAATAAAAAATGCGATTTTAAAATCAAAAAATCAACTTCATCTTTCTGGGCTAATTCTGGAAAATCTTTAACAACATTTTTTAAAGCTACAATCGCACTTTTATACTCACCCATGTTATAGTATAACTTGGCTGTTCTATAGGCTTTATAACTCAATTTTGCACGCAATTCATCCAAATATGTATTACACTCATTTATGTATTTACTTTCAGGATAAACATTTATAAAAATCCTGAAAGTTTCAATGGCTTTATAGGTATCGGTTTGATCCAACTCTGCTACGTAAGACTCTAAATACGTACAATACGCGTTCATATACAACGATTCTTCTGCGTAAGGTCCCGATGGGAAATTCTCAAAATACGTCTTAAACTGAAACCCAGCTAATGCATACATCTTTAATCCAAAACTACATTGGGCACTGTTGTATAAAATTTTCTCCGCGAATGGAGTACCGCTATATATCTCCTCTATTTGCTCGTATAAAGTACTAGCTCTTACAAAATCCTTCTTTTTAAAATATGCATCAGCCATCTCCAACTTCTGCTTACTGTCTGGATTTTTTAAAGCTTTCTGGTACTTATTGGCACAAGATGATAAGCTAACTATTAATACTATTATGTAAATTCTAAAATACCTCATTGTTAGGATACTGCAAACATACACTTTTTTTTCTCTCATTTTCAATTATTTTTACACCTGTTTGAACCAAATAATACAACATATAAAGCTAATAGTGTGCATATTACTCTTTTCTTCAAAGATATTTGCTCAAACAGACTCTGCTGTGCAACTTCATTTATGGTTAGCAAATAACGATACTATAGCCACAAAGTTGCCCAAAAAGTTACACCCAGACAGTGTAATACAGTATGCCTACTCGTTTATGGGAGATAGATATCGGAGGGGTGGAACCTCTTCAAAGGGCTTTGATTGCTCTGGTTATACCATGACCGTTTACAAACATTTTAATATTAAATTACCTCATACCTCTGC
>JAKRSG010000229.1 GCA_022402405.1 Bacteroidia bacterium
CTAAGGCCAAAGTGTCTTTTAATAAATAATCTGTTACCAACTCATTAGGTAGTTTTCTTTATCTACAGCTCTATTTAATTTGAGTAGTTCAGGGTAAGAACCATAAAGCAATCTTTGGTCTAAATTAGATTTTGTCTGAACCAAATTTTCGATCTGCATATACTCCATTTGCGCCAAAGGATATAAATGAAAGGTTTTCTTTCGGCCAGTTAATGGCTCTCCTAATTTGTTACTTAAATCGAACATAGAAGAACCCGATACAATCATTTTTATCCCTTGAACTTCGTCGACTATTAATTTTAATATTGCCCCTATTTCATCAATTTTCTGAGCTTCATCAATAACCAATAAAGTGTATCCAAATAATAAACGTTTATAATTCTCTATGGTACGCACCTTCAACAATTCGGCGGTTGCCATATCCTCACCGTTTAATTTAAGCACTTTTTCATCTGGAAGTTCGGCTAAAATAGTTTGTATTAATACCGTCTTTCCAACCCTACGCGGACCAAGTAACAACAATACTTTATTAGCTTGTAACTGCTCCAATAAGTTCTTTTTGATGCTTCTATCTACGTTTTGCATGAGAATTATTTTCTACAAATATATTAAATTCAGTCAATATACTGACTGAATTAATATAAATTCAGTCAACACGATGACTGAATTTATATTAATTCAGTCAGTTCATACGTTAAAAAAGCAGCAAAAACGGTCTATTGTACTGAAAAACAAGTTCTTATAAAAAATAACGAAATTTAAACACTTAAAAGCTGATTCATCAAGTATTCCCAAGTAAATTTTTGCTTTTCCTTAGCTACATTTTCAGAATAGGTTTCGAACCTATTATTAGCATAAAAATCATCGATAGCGGCTGCAATTTCATCCGAATTTTGGCTACACACGTAACCTACTTTTCCATGCGGAACCAATTCTGCCAATCCGCCCACATTAGTTACTAGCATGGGTTTATCGTAATAATAGGCAATTTGGGTTACACCACTTTGTGTGGCACTAATATACGTTTGTACAACTATATCTACAGCCGAGAAATAATTGGCTACTTCATTATTGGGAATAAAATCTGTGCGTAATTCAACATCATCTGTTAAACCGAGTGCTTTTATCTGCTCTAAATATGGATCGGCAGATTCATAAAATTCGCCAGCAATAATGAGTTTAAGATTGTATTTATGTCGGTTTACCTTGGCAAAGCTTTCAAGCAATAGGTTCAGACCTTTGTATTTACGAATGAAACCAAAGAACAAAAGGTAATTGGTTTTTAAGTCGAGGCCCAAATCATCTTTAGCTAGAATTTTTGGTTGCATGGGACCAAACATATCGTACATAGGATGCGCTACGTAGGCAACCTTCTTTCCTGGCTGCAAAGCTTGAGCTTGGGCTTGAACCTCTTTAGACATACTAAGAAAACCATCGCAAGAATCTAAAAAATAGCGAGTGAAAGCCGTATCAAAAAAACGCTTTTCGTGAGGAACAATATTATCAGTAATAGCAATTACTCTTGCGCCAGATTTTTTTAACATACGAGCAATAGTACCAAAAGAAGGAGCCATAAAACTCATCCAATATCTAAAGATAACTAGGTCGTATTTTTTCTCGGCGAAAGTATTCCCAACTTTTCTCCAATTGAGCGGGTTAATTGAATTTATCTCAGAATAAATGGTGATATCATCAGGTTTTGGATCAGACGAAAACTGTGTTTTACCTGGAAAAAGTAAACTAGGATATTGAAGAGAGAAACTAAGTATTTCACAAGAATGTCCGTTCTCATTAAAAACCCTGCACAAGCGCTCGTTGTAGGTGGCTAAACCTCCTCTAAGCGGGTGGGCCGGTCCCACAATTAAGATTTTTAGCTTAGTCATCCCAACCAATTTTTTGCGTTATTCCATATTCATTTCTCTCGCTGGCATTTCTCGAAATCATTTCGCCAATAAAGCCCGCTAAAAACATTTGAGAGCCTACAATTAAGGCCACCAAACACAAGAAGAATAAGGGTTGATCGGTAATATTTCTTGGGACAGTATCGCCAGAATAAACCAAATAAATCTTCTCCATACCGATATAAAACGCACCTAAAAATCCGAACATAAACATGATGGTACCCCAAACTCCGAAGAAGTGCATGGGACGTTTGCCAAACTTTGAAACGAAGAATATGGTTAATAAATCTAGAAAGCCATTAATGAACCTAGAAATACCGCCAAACTTGGTAGAGCCATATTTTCTGGCACGATGCTGAACAACCTTTTCTGCGATGTTTCTAAATCCGGCCCACTTAGCAATAACCGGAATATACCTATGCATTTCATTGTAAACCTCAATCGACTTTACAACCTCCTGACGGTATGCTTTAAGTCCGCAATTAAAATCGTGTAATTGAATACCAGAAATCTTTCTGGTAGCTGCATTAAAAAATTTTGTAGGGATGGTTTTGCTGATGGGATCGTAGCGTTTTTTCTTCCAACCGCTTACTAAATCGTAGCCATCTTCTGTAATCATTTTATAGAGTTCGGGTATTTCATCTGGACTATCCTGCATATCGGCATCCATTGTTATTACCACTTCTCCCTTTACCGCATGAAAACCTACATTTAGAGCAGCAGATTTACCATAATTTCTTCTAAATTTTATTCCCTTAACGGCAGGATTTTTCTGACTAATTTCTCGAACAATTTTCCAAGAGCTGTCTGTACTTCCATCATCAATCATGATAATTTCATACGAAAATTGATTGGCAGTCATCACCCTTTCAATCCAAGAAACTAACTCTGGAATAGACTCCTCCTCATTTAGAAAAGGAACCACTACCGATATATTTATTTTTGAAGTATTCATTCCTTATTCCAAAGATTTATAGGCTGCATCTGGATCATCACGTTTAACAAAGAAGGCTATAATTAGCGAAGCCACAAACCCATAAAAGAAATTACCAAGAAATCCTCCAATGCTAAGCACCCACGGAGATCTTACCATAGACATGGCATTCATTTGTTGTTCAATTTCATCCTCCGTAGCACCACTTTCAATGAGTTGCTTTTTACTTTCTGTCATTAAGTTATCAATAAAATCTACATCTATGAAAGTAATAAAGACATAAAAATAGATGGTTAACAAAACCGAGGCTGCAACTGTGATTTGCACCCCAGATTTTAAACAATCTCCGTAAGATGCAAATCCATTGGTAACTTCATTTCGTATGGCCAACATCCCAAAATACATAGAACCAAAAACGACTATAAAATTCAACAAACTATTTACAAATTTCATAGAAAGCTGCGAGCCCGTGATGAATGCAAGTAGGTTCAGGGCGACTGATAATAACGTGTAGATTAAACCAAACTTAGCAACCAATTGCCATTTGTGTGCTTTTAATTCTTGATCCATAATTTTTAATTTTCATTAAATGCTATCAAAGCTTGCAGAACAGCCTTTTCAAAACTACTTAATCCATTATTCCATTCTCCCTCGTCTACCATACCCTCTGCGTATTGGAAGAAGAAAACAAGAGGCACAAAATATTCGTGCAAGCCAGTATCTTCCTTAACTGTTTTTTGAACCTGACGAACCCCTTCTAAGTCTGCATCTAGAATATCTTCATTTACGATTAAACTTTCGTAGATTCGGTATTCATCCTGGAATTCATCCTCCCCTACTAACAAAAATTCATTTAAAAAATCTTCCAAATGAGGTTCAATTTCATTCTCCTTTGCTTCGCTTAAATAAAGATAAACATTAAGCATTTCGGAACCCTTATCAAGCGTTTTATTTTCAATTTCATTCCATTCTTGCGAATCAAAATAATCCTCCTCATGCATTTCTTCTGCTAAAAAATGCACCATAAGCATATCAAACAAAACATCGGCTAATTCATCATAAGCTTCATTAGCTCCAAGCCATTTATCAAGTTCTTTGGATCTTTCTAAGAAAGACAAAGATTCATTGAATAAAACACTTGATAATTCTTGAATGGTTTGAACCGATTCTTGCTCACTTTTATAATTTATAAGTAATGCTTTTAAACTTCTGTAAATAGCAGTATTTTCCATAATTGTATTGTTTAAACGTGGGTATGTAATTGATTTTTACAAGCCACATGTGTAATGGCTCCGGTAATTTTTGTTTTAAGTAAAGGGGTATTTTCAGACTTTGAATGATTAAACTCGTACGTCCACTGCAAGCTAGGATTAAACAAGACAAAATTGGCTTCTGAGTTTTCCTTTATTTCGGCTTGCGCTATCTCTAAAATATTTCTTGGTTGCGAACTAAGTGCTTGTACTAATTTTTCTGCACTCACAGACTTTGGCTTTTGTTGCCATAATACTGGAAACATTGTTTGCAGGCTAATTATACCAGGCAAAGCATATTCAAATTCTAGCTGCTTACTTTCCTTATCTTGCGGCTGATGGTTACTAACTATTGCATCTATTGTTCCATCTTGTATTCCTTCCCACAATGCTTTCTGATCGGCTTTGCCTCTGATATGCGGAACTAATTTAAAGTTAGAATCATAGTCTTTTAAACTCTCATCTGTATAACATAAATTGGCAAAACAAACATCTGCGCTTACCGCAACACCTTGCTTTTTAGCCTTTCTAATGAGCTCCACAGAACCCTTGCTGCTAATGCCAGAAAAGTGCAATCTTCCCTGACTGTATTTTGCTAATTCAATGTCTCTATGAACCATTAACTCCTCTGCAAGAGAAGGAACTCCTTTTAATCCCAATGAAGTGCTCATTTCGCCCTCATGCATTTTCCCGCCTTCGCTTAAGAATTTGTCTTCAGGATACACCAAACATAATCCGCCAAATATTTTGTTATACATCAATGCGCGTAATAACAAACCACTATGCTGAACCGACCTATTTCCATCCGTAAAACCTACAGCTCCAGCACTAAACATGTCGTACATTTCAGAAATATCCACTCCATTTCTATCTTTACTCAAACAACCGTATGGGTGCAAATGAATGGGTAAATTTTTGGATTTATTTTTAACATAGTCGATCCCAATTTTACTATCTCTAGGTGGATTGGTGGAAGGTAGAAGGGCTACATCTGTGAAGCCTCCACTTAAAGCCACCTTCGCTCCGCTTTCGAGAGTTTCTTTGTGTTCAAAACCAGGATCGCAAAAATCTGCACGCATATCAAACAAACCAGGCATCACATATTGATTTTTGGCCTTAATTAACTTGTAGCCTTTTGGCAATATTGGCTCTGATTTGGTTGAAACGGTAATTTTTTCTATAACACCACCGGTAACTAAAATATCGCAGATTTTGCCATGAAAAGGCGAATTCAAATCGATAACTTCTGCGCTGCTAATTAATAACTTCATCCTAAAAGATTTTCCTGCTGGAGATATGGGCAAATATAATTTTTTATTTGAATTTGTATGGACTCAAATTTGGCTTTATTTCCACCACCTTAGCAATAATACTTCTGCCAGTAAAAACACCAAAGCTAATAATAAAGCCCATTTCCACAAGGTACTATTCTGATTAGCCTTAACCATTTCACTTTTAAAAAGACTCAAATCTGGTTCTAACATTTTGGCTCCCAGAGATTCTGGCAAGTCATCTAAATTAATAAACCCTTGCTCAGACTCTCCCCTATGATAGTTAAAAGCTACCTTTCCAATTATGGCATTTTCCGCTTTAACATCAAAAACACCAGCCTGTTTAATTTGTCCGTTTAAGCTTCCCAACAACTGCCCATCTTTTGCCTGAACCGACAACAAATGCTCCTGTTTTCCAGAAACTAATGTCACCAATTTTTCCGCCCCGCTGGCATTTAGCACGAAATTACTTCTTTCGCCAAGCAAAAAACTACTCATACTAACTTTATTTCTTTGCAAAGGCAAATTAAGCATAATAGGCACAAATAATGGGTGTTTACTTAAGCTACTAAATTCCTCTTGCATAGAAGAGCTCATCGCATAAAAAGACCCTTTACCAAGTTTGGTTCGAACCAAAAATGGGTCTTTATTTTTTAAGGTAAGAATGCTTCTGTACGACTGATTTTTAGGACCTAATCCCCAATAAGAATTTACCTTTGGCATATTAGCCACATCAGGAATTTTAGAAAAAACATTGGCAAAAAGAGGATCTTTTATTTCAATATTATCAAGCTCAGTTGAGACCTTCTGCCAATCGCCAAACGACACTCCCAACATCGATGCAAACTGCTTAATAGATTCTGGTTGCGCAGGGTTATGAGAAGGAACTAACAATATTACTCCGCCTTGTTCTATGTATTTTCTGAGTTCATCTGTTAAACCGTTACTTATTGCCCTTGGCTCGTTTAAAACAACCAATGCTTGCTGAGATAACTTACTAAAATCTATCTGCTGTAATGGCGTTTCCCGATAAGCATAAAACGAATCAAGCTTAAACAAACGCGAAAATGCGCCAGAAGAAACAGCATCATTTAGCACCAAAACCGACAAAGCCTCTTGTGCTCGGGCACTCAAGAAATATACATCATCGAAGGTTATTGGATAATCTGTAATACTCAAACTGAGTTCGTGCCATTGATAGTCGTTTAAAGAGAAAGTTAAAGATGCAATTATTTTTTCTCCAGCCTTACAACTTACATTCTGTATAGCTTTTTGAACCCCATCTAATTTTAATACCAAAGCCTGGTTTTCAAAGTCTTGTTTACTTTGGTTTTGTATGCTTACTTGCAATTTATTTTTATTACCTATACGCAATAAAGGTTCAGGAAACCAAGCGCTATCTATCCAAATATTTTGCCCATTTGAAGCCTCCAACGGAATTAGGTTCAGGCCGAAATTTTGTGATGCTTGTTTGGGCAATGGCAACATATTTTGTTGAAAATCGCTGAACCAAAATAGTTCACCACTTGCTTTCCCCATTTGATTTGCAAGAGATATTTGCCTATCGTAAATGAGTGTTAAAACTCTGTGAGCCGGACTAAAATCAAAGGTTTGAAGAGCATTTATCGCTTCCGATTTTGACATAGCGCGTTGGTATTTTCCTTCAAAATCATTTGTGAGCAAGGAAAAATTTTGCTTATCGGGATAGGCGTTAACGAGCTCTATGGCTTTTTGTTTAGCTTGGTCTAGCAGACTTCCATTTTTGCCCGAAGCATTCATAGAAAAGCTATTATCAATATATATTGAAATGAAATTTTCTGAACTAGGAACTTTTAGATTTTTCTGAGGAATAAAAGGCTGAGCAAAGGCTAAAACCAGAAAAGTTATGGCTAAAACGCGGAACAAAAGAATGAGCCATTCTTTGATTTTTTGTTGCTTTTGAGTTTGTTCACTAAGGTGTTTTAAGAATCGTATATCACTAAAAACAACACGTTTATATTTCCTAAAATTAAACAAATGTATAATAATAGGAATGGCAATTAAACCAAGGGCAAACAAAAACGAAGGGTATAGAAATTGCATGTGGCAAAATAATTTAAAAATCTGAAAAAATTACTAAATCATACTTTTAAATAATATAAAAATTATGTTCATTTGAATAAAACAAACAAAGACTATGAAAGGATTAATTTTTACAGAATTTCTGACTATGGTAGAACAAAAATTCTCAATTGACATGGTAGATGAAATTATTGAAATGTCTGAACTACCGCATGGAGGAGCTTACACATCTGTTGGAACGTATAGTCATTTAGAAATGAATGCTCTTGTTTCTAATCTGAGTCAAAAAACTGGCATACCATTAGGATCATTATTGGTTGTTTTTGGCGAGTATTTATTTCAAACTTTAGCCAAATCTTATCCTCATTTTATAAATGGATCTAAAGGACTTTTAGACTTTTTGGGAAGCATAGAAAACTACATACACATTGAAGTTAAAAAACTATATCCAGACGCCGAATTACCCAAGTTTAGTAGTCATTACACTGACAAAAACACCCTAGAATTAACCTATCAAAGCGAGAGACACTACGGTGACTTAGCAGAAGGATTAATAATTGGAGCTATTCAACATTTTAAGACAGGGAAATTAGTTCATAAAGAAAAATTAGCGGATGGAAGTGTTAAGTTCGTAATAACTACCCATGGATAATTTAATAGAAGTTGAAAGCAAGTGGGAAAAACGATATTTTCGAGAAAGAGAAGCTAGGAGGCAAGCAGAAAAGCTATTAGAGGAAAAAAGTTTAGCATTATTCGAGCAAAATGAACGCTTAAAAAACCTCACAGAAAACCTCGAAAAACTAGTAAAGCAGCGAACCAATGAGCTAGAGGAAGCGTTAGAAAACGCTAATCAAGCCAACCTAGCCAAAAGGGATTTTTTTGCGAATATTAGTCATGAACTGAGAACCCCACTAAATGGAATAATTGGCATGACACACCTATTATTCGACACTAATTTAAACAATATTCAGAAGGACTTCAATCATACCATTCTAGTAAGCAGTGAAATTCTACTAAACCTGATTAACGACATTTTAGATTTTTCTAAAATAGAGGCAGGGAAAATTGAATTAGAACAAATATCCTTTCATTTAGGAGAAACTGTATATGAGATTTTAGACGTGCTTTCTTCTAAGGTAAATGAGAAAGGATTAGAATTATATGTGGAAGAAGGTTCGGGCATACCTTCTAATTTTATTGGCGACCCAATTAAACTCAAACAAATATTGATTAATTTGGCTAGTAATGCCATTAAATTTACAGAGAGAGGAGAAGTAAAAATAAGACTATCTTTAGTTTCGGAAAGTGAAAAAACTGCTGAAATAAAATTTGAAATAATTGACACTGGAATTGGCATTTCAAATGAGAAGATTAGCAAATTATTTTCTCCGTTCACCCAGGCCGACGCTAGCACAAATAGGAAGTTTGGAGGCACAGGACTAGGTTTGTCTATCAGTAAAAAACTAGTTGAATTAATGGAAGGAGAAATTGGAATAGATAGTAAACCTGGCTGTGGAAGTAATTTTTGGTTTACAGCTAAGTTTACCAAACAAGATTCATCTAAAGTTTCTTACTTTGAAAACAACCCCATTCTTATCAATCATGAAGCTCATATTTTTGAAGAAAATGAAGGCTTAGCACAAACCTTAAAACACCATTTGGATAGATGGGGAATTTCTACACAAATTCATAGCAAATTAGAAGAAATTGGTTCACCCCAAAACTCAAAAAACAGTCTAATATTTATAGGTGGAGTAAATGAATCAAAACTTTTAGAAACAACTAACTTACAAAGTATTTTATCCAATTTTGAATATAGCTTTTTCTTAAGCAAAGAAAAAAGCAGCAAAATAAGTAGCATTTGTAGAGATTTAGGTTTTACCCAAATGTTATTTAAACCCACAAAATTCCCTTATTTGTTTGAAGAATTATGCGCTGCATTGCGCATAGAAATCCATGAAAATCAAAAAGAGGAATTATCTTCCCCATTAACTAAGCTAGAGGGATTAGAAAATATAAGAATTTTATTGGTAGAAGACAATCTTATCAATCAAAAAGTAGGGTTAGCGATACTAAATAAAATGGGATGTAATGCACAAGTAGCAGGTAACGGAATTATTGCCTTACAAAAAATGCAGGAGCAAGAATTTGATTTAATTTTTATGGATTATCAAATGCCTGAATTAGATGGATATGAAACAACTATACGTATCAGAAATGGGCATCATGGAAAATCTAAGCCAAATATCCCTATTATTGCCATGACAGCTAATGCCATGAAAGGCGACCAAGAAAAGTGTATGGAAGCAGGAATGAATGGTTTTTTATCGAAACCCATTATCCAGAAAGAATTACAAGATACACTTCAATTTTGGAAAAAAACGATAGAATAAAGTAAAGGAATAAAAACTAACAAATGAAAATTGATTTAAGTTCTAAAAATGCACTTGTTTGCGGAAGCACCAAAGGAATAGGATTTGCTATAGCTCATGAGTTTGCTAAGCTAGGAGCCAATGTTACATTAATGGCCAGAAACGAAGAGTTACTAAAAAAAGCGGTGAAAGATTTGCCCGCTGCAAATGGTCAGATACACGATTATGTAGTAGCTGATTTTTCTAAACCACAATCGGTAAAGCAGGCTATAGAAACTAAAGTTCAATCTAATTATACATACCATATACTTATAAATAATAGCGGCGGACCAGCACCCGGACCTGTTTTACTTGCCAAAGAAGAAGAATTTTTAACTGCTTTAAATGCACATTTATTAAGTAGTCACTATTTGGTTCAGGCCTTGGTAAACGGAATGAAACAAATGGGATATGGAAGAATCATAAATATCATTTCTACCAGTGTTAAAATTCCGTTGAAAGGATTAGGTGTTTCTAATACTACACGCGGTGCGGTAGCAAGCTGGAGCAAAACTTTAGCTACCGAATTGGCTCCATTAGGAATTACAGTTAACAATATTTTGCCCGGGGCAACAGGAACAGATAGATTACAACAAATAATAGAAGGAAAAGCCGCCAAACAAAATGAAAGCAGTGAAGAAGTAAGCAAAGAAATGCTTGCAGAAATTCCGATGGGTAGATTTGCTGAACCCAACGAAATCGCATACGCAGCCTGCTTTTTAGCAAGTGAGTTTGCTGCTTATATAACAGGAATAAATGTTCCGATTGACGGAGGAAGAACGGGTTGTTTATAAGAACAACCCTAGAATAATCCGTTTACTTCCGACTCAATTTTGCTGATAATTGAACCCAAATGTTCTGAGTTCTCTGCAAAGTTTAAATTATCTACTTCTATGATTAGATGTTTTGGTTTATAACTACTAATCCATGCTTCGTAGCGCTCATTTAATCTTCTAAGGTAATCTAAACGAATGCTATCTTCATAATCTCTACCTCTCTTTTGAATGTTGTTTACCAAATGAGGAATAGATGCTCTGAGGTAAACCAATAAATCTGGTGGTTTAACGGTTTGACTAATGCTTTCAAATATCTTTTGATAGGTTTCAAAATCGCGCGTGCTCATGAGACCCATGCTATGCAAATTAGGAGCAAAAATGTGCGCGTCTTCGTAAATGGTTCTATCTTGGATGATATTTTTCTTGTTTTTTTGCAATTGCAACAAGGTATTGTATCGAGCATTTAAGAAATATATTTGGAGGTTGAAACTCCAACGCTGCATATCTTCATAAAAGTCTGAGATATACGGATTGTCTTCCACATCCTCGTAATGCGGCTCAAACTTATAATGCTTAGAAAGCAATGTAGTTAATGTTGTTTTTCCTGAACCGATATTACCGGCAATAGCTAAATGCATAGTATCAACTCCTCAATTAAATTCACATTGCAAAAAACAACTTTAACTTGTAAGGAACAAATCATTCTTTATTTGGTGGATATTTTCTTTTCATTTTGATAATTATTTCTGTTTTGAACCCATTTTTTTGCATATTGCCTCATGCAAATACAATTTTTTGGCGCTGCCCAAATGGTTACCGGCAGCAAACATCTTATTACCACTCCTAAAGGAACCACCATTTTGTTGGATTGCGGATTGGTTCAAGGTAAAATGATTGATAAAGAAGATATGAATCAATTTTTTCCGTTCGACCCAAAAGTGATAGACTATA
>JAKRSG010000230.1 GCA_022402405.1 Bacteroidia bacterium
AGGGTATCAGTAACCGCCAAAATATTTACACCGTATCCATCTAAGTTTTTCTTAGGATTTATTCCATCTAGTTGCGCCGTAGTAAGGGGAGTAGACACTTGATTGCCATCAAAAAAGTTAGATTCTGCATTGGGTTGATGTTGGTTTTCATCTAATTGTAACCACAAATAGGTGAGTACATCTGGCGAATTATTGTGGTAAGTAATTACTTCGTCGCCATGTAAACGCAAATCTTGCTCGTCCAAAAAAGCATTTATTTTATAATCGGCTTGTTGCTGCCAATAGCCAGAGCCCGGCGCTCCGGAGGCTGTTCTATACGTATTGGCATCAGGTAAAATATTACCTAATTGCTCAAACTTATTTCCGTGGTTAGAGTTTGGGTTGTTTCTCAAATTTTGGGCTGAACCCATGCTTAGGTTCAAACCGAAAAGACAAATGAAAAGTAGCGATTTATTCATATTAACGTTAAAATATCGGTGGAATGCGATTAGCCATTAGCCATAAACTTAGTATACCGCCTATGGCAGAAAATAGTTTTAAGCGAGTGGTATCGTGTGCGGGTAAAAAGATGTTCCATAGCTGCGAAAGGCTTAAGAGTAAGGCAACAATAAGTAATTGTCCGACCTCTAAACCTAGGTTAAACGAAAAAAGTGGGAACGCAACTTGTGTTCCAGAACCCAACAAAGAGCTTAATAAAAACGAAAATCCTAAGCCATGTATTACTCCAAAAAATAGCGTAATGGCGTATTTACTTTGTATGCTTATTTCGTTCTCTTTTTTAATGGCCCAAAAGTTTTGTACGGCGGTTATAAAAATGCTCAGCGGTATTAAAAACTCTATTAAAGCAACATGCGGTTTGAACCAACCCAACACGGCAACGGCCAACGAAATGCTATGCCCGATGGTAAAGAAACTAACCAGCCAAACGAGTTTGGTTTTTTGTTTCCAGCCAAAGGGGGCGCAAAGCACCAACAAAAAAAGTATGTGATCGTAACCGTTTATATCGGCAATATGTTGCAAACCGGTTTGGAACCACAGCCAAAATTCGTTCATGTTTTTAGTTATATTTGAAACGTGCAAGCTAAAATAAAATCTTTAAAATTCATTCTGCTTTTCTTTCCGCTTATCATTTTTATGGGATTTGCTCCTATGAAGCATCCATTTTATTTAAGTGTAACCGAGCTAACTGTGCAATCTAAACAAGGATTGGTTCAGGCAAGTTGTAAAATCTTTACCGACGATTTGCAGTTGGCTTTATTTCAAATGCATGGAAAATCGGTTAATTTGGAGATAAAATCTAAACAAAACGATTCTCTTTTGAGCGTGTTTGCTCAGCGAAGTTTGGAAGTTTATACTGGCAAAAATCAAGTAAAAATGGGCTACTTAGGGTATGAGATAGAAGAGGAAGCTGTTTGGTTTTATTTGGAAGGTTCTGCAAAAAACATAAGCAACGAAATAAAAGTGATAAACCAATTTTTGTGTAAGAGTATTCCTACTCAAAGCAATGTAATTCATTGCACCTACAACCAAACCCGCAAAAGCTATAAGCTTAATTGTCCTGAGAGGGAGTTTGTTTTTAAGTTTTAAACTTTTTTATAAATAAAAACGTTACCATAAATTTTAGTCGCTTTTTACCAACATTATTTGTTAAGGCGACACTAATTTTTGCTCAGTTAATTCTGATAAATTCTCTGAAATTTTCTCTACTTATCACAGAGGTTTTTGCTTGATAAGTTTGGATGAAATTTTTTGGAAAGCTTACCTTTTTATTGGACCATTTAATTTCATAGCCCGTTATTTCTCCATTTATTTCTTCAACATAATCAATTTCTTGTTGCTGTTTGGTTCGCCAAAAGTGCATTTTAGCAAATGTTTCCTTATAGAGATTTTGTTTTCTTCTCTCAGCTATCAAAAAGTTTTCCCACAGTGCGCCTTTATCCATTCTTAATTCTAAAGGATTAAAATTTCCTATCAGCATATTCCTGACACCGTTATCATAAAAATAGATTTTCCTATTTTGTGTTATTTCGTTTCGAATGTTTCTACTAAAACTATTTAAGCGGAAAATCACATAACCTTTTTCCAAAATTTCAATATACTTTTGAATGGTAAGTTTGTTTATTCCAATAAGTTGAGACAATTCATTGTAGTTAACTTCACTACCCAATTGTAAAGCTAAGGCTTGTAATAATTTTTCAAGGACTTCGGGTTTTCTGATATCAGAAAATGCTAGTATATCCCTATATAGATAACTATTTACAAGATTTTTTAATATCGTTTTTTCTTTTCCTTGATAATTTAGTACGTCAGGATATAGTCCGTAAAGTAATCTATTTTCAATTTGTTGTTCAGATTTAATGCGTCCAATTTTATTTTCATATTCTTCCCATGAAACTGGGAATAATTCGTACTCCCATTTCCTTCCAGTTAATGGTTCATTTAAAGCATCACCTAAATCAAACGAGGATGAACCACTAACAAATAATTGTACCTGTTTAAATTGGTCTGTAATTATTTTTAGCGTTATGCCAATGCCAGGAATTCTTTGTGCTTCGTCTAGAAATACAAATTTATGGTTGCCAATGATACTTCGAATTTGCTCAGTTGTTGGATTTTGCATTAAACTTCTTGTAGCAGGATCATCGCCATCGAGAAACAAGAAATCTTTTTTCTCTAACAAGCTTTTAATAAGAGTAGTTTTCCCTACTTGTCGGGCACCAATTAATACAATAGCTTTCCCTGTATTTATTTTTTTACGAATGTCGTTTTCAATAATTCTTGTATACATATCTTTAGCAACAAACATACTAAATAATTATCGTAATGACCAAAAGTTATAACTTTTGGTCATTACGATGGTTTTAAGTTTAATTTATTACTTATTGTTCCGAGCCTAATTCCATCTTAGAATATCTGTAAATATTCATTTTTTATTATTGCCTATGAACTTTATACTTTTTAAATAAATGAAAACTCCTTCTGCAACTTCTGTTACATTCTGATTTTTATTTTGTGTTGACCTTTGCACCATAAAAATAGAATAAACATGCAAAATTTAGCGCAAGAATTTGCTACGGGCAAATTAAAAATAGTAGATGTTAGAACTCCTATGGAGTTTATGGGCGGACATGTAGCAGGTAGTGTAAATATACCATTGAATGAATTACCAAATAGGTTAGATGAGTTTAAGTCTATGGAAAATATTTTGTTATGTTGTGCTTCGGGTGGTAGAAGTATGCAAGCAACAGCTTATCTTCGTAACAACGGAATTAATTGCAGCAATGGCGGTTCGTGGTTGCAGGTTAATTACGAATTAAATTCATAATATGAACGTATTTTCAATCGAGAATCTTAAAAGTCATTGGGGCTTTATTAAGGTTTTTAAAGTGGCTTTAGCTCTTATGGTTTTGGTTCAGGCATACATAGCTTCTGAACTTTTTTTAGCCATATTTGCTTTGTTCTTTATGGGTCAGGCACTACTTAATGTGGGCTGTGGCTCTCCGGCAGGCTGCGGTGTGCCTGTAAATAAGTCGTTGCAAAATACAGAGAACGACATTACTTTTACAGAGGTTAATCCGCTTAAAAACGAAAAATAATATGAATACATTACAGCAGAAATAGGGTGTTTACTTATTGGTTATGATTACTGTGTTGAGCGCTTGCTCGCAGCAAAGCAGTAAAGGCGGGAAGGTTTCTCCCGACGAATTTGAGAAGTTAATTTCGAGTACTGAAGGCGCGCAGATTGTAGATGTGCGCACGGCAGAAGAATATGCATCTGGACATGTAGCAAATGCTGTAAATATGGATATAAACGCTGCTGATTTTGAGCAGAAAATTACTGGGTTGGATAAGTCGAAACCCGTTTTTGTATATTGCTTATCGGGTGGTAGAAGTGCCGGTGCTGTTTCTGTTTTAGAGAAAAATGGTTTTAACACTATTTACGAAATGCCTGGTATTATGGCTTGGAACAATGCCAATAAACCATTGGTAACAGATAATGCTGTTCCCTCTCAAGATGGGCCAATTGTAAAGGGTTTAACCGAAGCGGAGTACTTAAAAACGGTAGCTTCTTATGGCGATAAGTATGTATTGGTAGATTTTAATGCTGTGTGGTGCGGACCATGTAAAAAGCTTTCTCCCATTTTGGATAAAGTGGCAGAAGATAAAAAAGATAAATTGGTACTTCTAAAGTTAGATGCCGATGAAAATCCGGATTTGCTTCAATCTAAAGGCATAGAAGGCATACCTTATTTAGAGTTGTATAAAGATGGCAAATTGGTTTGGAGTAATAAGGGCCTCATCAGTGAATCTGATTTACTGTCTCAAACAAAATTGTAGAAAATAGAATCCAGAATCTAGAATCCAGAATCCAGATTTTAGATGGATTTGTTTGGGTTGTGCGATGGGTGCACTTGTTGATTGTTTTTAGAAGCGAGAAGCGAGAGACGAGAAGCGAGAGAAAAACAGGCCCTAAGAGCGAAGCTCTTAGGGCCTGTTTTGTTATTAGTCTCGATTCTCGTCTCTCGTCTCTAAAAAAGTCTGGACTCTGGATTCTAGGCTCTGAGCTCTCGCCTCTCGCCTCTCGTTTCTTACTCAGAAATAGTATGAAACTCAATCTCAGGGAAATCATTTTTAGAAAGGGTAATATTCCATTCGCTTTCTGCTAAGAAAACGGGGTTGCCTTCTTTGTCGTGCACAATGGCGTATGCCTTTCTATGCATAAAAGTGTCGAGTACTTTTTTATCGGTGCAAGTTATCCAAAATGCCTTCCAAAACTTAAGCGGGATAAAAGCACATTTGGCGCCATATTCGTGTTCAAGCCTAAATTGAATTACCTCAAATTGAAGCTCACCCACGGTACCAATAATTTTTCTATTACCCGGGTTCTGAATAAACAACTGCGCCACGCCCTCTTCACTCAGCTGCGAAATACCCTTTTCTAGCTGTTTGGTTTTCATTGGGTCGCGGTTTTCTAACTCCTTAAATATTTCTGGCGAAAAGCTGGGAATGCCTTTAAAATGTAGGTTTTCGCCTTCTGTTAAGGTGTCGCCAATTTTAAAATTACCGCTATCGTATAAGCCAATAACATCGCCCGGATATGCCTCGCTAGTAAGTATTTTTTCGTTGGCCATAAACGTGGCGGGGTTGGCAAATTTTAGCTTTTTGTTGGTACGCGTATGGTAATAAAACGTATTGCGTTCAAACTTGCCAGAGCAAATGCGCATAAAGGCAATTCTATCGCGGTGGTTGGGGTCTAGGTTGGCATGAATCTTAAAAATAAATCCGCTCAACTTAGGTTCATCGGCTGCCACCATGCGCTCTAGCGCTTCGCGGTTACGCGGACTAGGAGCAATTTCCAAGAAAGTTTCTAGTAATTCTTGTATCCCAAAATTATTAATGGCTGAACCAAAAAATACAGGCGCAAGCAAGCCACTTTGATAAAGTTCTACATCAAAAGGTTCAAAAACACCATTGATTAATTCAACATCTTCACGCAATTTTTTGGTGTCTTTTTCGCCTACGTATCCAACAATTTCATCACCATTTAAATCGGCTATATTAATTACCTCATCCGCTAATTGCGTTTTGTTCGATTCAAATAAATTGAGGCTATTTCTATATAAATTGTAAACGCCTTTAAAAGTAGCACCCTGATTTATAGGCCAAGTTAAAGGCCTTGTTTGAATATGTAATGTTTGGTCTATTTCCTCAATTAAATCAAATGGATCTTTTCCCTCACGATCCATTTTATTGATAAAAATAATCACAGGAGTATTACGCATGCGGCAAACTTCTACTAGGCGCTTGGTTTGCTCTTCCACCCCTTTTACCGAGTCAATTACCAAAATTACACTATCTACGGCAGTTAAGGTTCTGTAGGTATCTTCTGCAAAGTCTTTGTGGCCGGGCGTATCTAAAATATTTACACGTTTGTCTAAGTATTCAAAAGCCATTACCGAGGTTGCAACAGAGATACCACGTTGTTTCTCAATTTCCATGAAATCTGAAGTAGACGTTTTTTTAATCTTATTGCTCTTTACCGCACCAGCCACTTGAATGGCGCCACCAAATAATAAAAACTTCTCTGTAAGCGTTGTTTTACCTGCATCGGGATGGGAGATAATGGCAAAAGTTTTTCGTTTATCTATTTCTTTTTTAAGACTCATGTTTGTAAAATTTTTAGGCTCAATAGTTTTAGCGCTACCGAACCGGGCCGCAAAAGTATTGCTTTTCAATCTTTTTTTTACATTTGCAAGCAACTCACAGGTATGACTCGCATATTTTTTTGTTTATTCTTTTTGTTTTGGGTTCAGGCCAAAGGGCAAGAATCAATAGGTATGGCTGAACCAATACCTGTTCCCACGCCTTTGGAAACAGAGGAAGAGCGCGATAGTCTAGAGAAAGATTTGAGTGATGTATGGAATCTTTTTAGGTTCAGCCAGAGGAATAGATTGAATAAAGATTCTATACTTCAGCATAAAAAATTACACTTTGCTATTGTTCCTGGAATAGGTTACTCCTTGCAAACAGGCTTAGCTTCATTTATAGCCGGAAATGGTGTTTTTAAAACGGCAAAAGGAGCTTCCACTAATCAATCGAGTTTTCAAACATTGGTGGCAGTAACACAGTATAAACAGCTCATATTTCCTTTTGTAATGAGTATTTGGACACCCAAGAACAGGTTTCATATTACCTCTGATAACCGCTTTTTAAAATATCCATCGCTAACGTTTGGGATCGGACAAAAATCTTTGGATGCGCCTGCCTCTGCTATTAATTTTTTGTATTTAAAAATGCATCAAACTATCATGACAAAAGTGCTACCTAATTTTTATGTTGGACTAGGGTACTATTTTGATAGGTTTTGGAAAATAAGAGAAGTAGAAAGAACCCTGCATCGCGGTACTCCTGCGCCGTTTGATTTGGAATTGGATAGAGAAGCTTTAGCATCTGGATTGGTGGCCAAGGTAAGTTATGATTCTCGTCCGCGTTTAATTAACCCTGCAAAAGGTTTATATGCCTCGTTATTGCTAAGAGATAACACTCCATTAATGGGAGGCGATAGTAGATGGAGGACAGGTTTATTAGAGATACGTAAGTTTTTTACCTTACCAGGTAGAGCCAAGAATGTATTGGCGTTTTGGAGTCATAACTGGTTTACCTTAAATGGAAACCCGCATTATTTGATGTTGCCTAGCACTGGTTGGGACGATTTTTTTAATACAGGTAGAGGGTATATTCAGGGCCGATTTAGAGGCAGCGATATGTTTTACTTTGAAGGAGAGTTTAGGTATAAAATATTGCGCAGCGGATTACTTGGCGGCGTATTGTTTAGTAATGTACAATACTTTATTGGTAGTCCGCTGCGCTCTGATCAAATTGTAGTACCAGCCGGAGGGTTAGGATTACGCATTAAGGTAAATAAAAACTCCGGTACCAATTTAGCAATTGATTATGGCTTTGGCATAAACGGTTCGCGAGGATTGTTTATAAATCTCGGCGAATCCTTTTAAGCATTAAGATTTTTTCATCCAACCTTCTGCGTAGGCTTTCATTTTTTCGAAATTTTCTCTCAATTGAGCATTCATTTCTTCCATGTTTTTGAATGCAGTGCTTTGAATTTGCTGGAATTGTTGGTTCAACTCAATCATTTTTTCACCAATTTCCTTTTGTTTTTCTGCCATTTCATCGCGGGCATCCATGCGAGCTAATGAGAACTGAAGTTTAATTATCTCTAAGCTTGTTTTAAAAGCATCTGCTTGTTGGTCGTACAGCTCTAAACCCTTTAAAAACGAACTGTTAAAATTACTCTTTACTAAGATGTAAAACTCGTGCATGGCTAATTCAATCTTTTTCTTTTGCTCTTCAAAAGCATCCATGCCATCGGCTTTACCTAGGGCTAATTGCAGGCGTAATTCTTCTAGTTTTGTTTTGAGTTCAGTTAACTTTTCTTCCCCAATTTCAGTGGCTTTATCGAGGTTTTCTTTCACCTTAACTAAAGCATCTCTGTATTGTTCTTTTTGTTTTTCAAATGCATCCATTGCATCTAATTTTCCCGAAGAGAATTGCGCTTGCATTTCTTCCATGCGTTTTTGCCAGTCGGCCATAAACTGCTTCATGTTTTCTGTCATTTGATTCATATCCATATTTGTTTGTATTTAAAATTTTCCTCCTCTATAAATTGATACCAGCATCATAAATCCAAATATTCCTGATACGATGATGCCTATCAGTCCTATCAAGGGTATTCCGTTCCAAAGTGGTGGAATATGAGATAGCACCACTAGGCTTGAACCTAATATCATGGCAGCTAAAATAATGGCAGCCGATAATCTATTGGATACTACATCAAGACTGTGTATGAGTTGGTTCAGACCGATAAATTCTATTCTTACTTTACCATCTTTTAGGCGGTTTATAATGCTTTTAAAATCTTTAGGTAATACGCGTATAAAATCCCAGATATCTACTATTTCGTGTAGGGCAGATTTTAATAAATTTTTGGGTTGTAAGCCTTCTTCAAACAAACGCATAGAGTGTTTTCTAATACGTTCTAAGGTGTTAAAATTGGGGTCTAATTGTCGGCCAATTCCATCTAAAATTACAAGGGTTCTAAGTAAAAGGAAGAAATCGTTGCTAAAGCTCAATTTATGTTTGTAGATAATTTTTTGAAGCCTATCAACAATCTCGCCCATGTGGCGTTCATCTATGGTTTCTGGCGGAAATTCTTCTATTAAAATGCTTATATCGTATTCTAATTCTTCTTTGTTTTGAACCCTATGAGTTTTGGTTAAGGCTTCAATGGCATCTGTTAGCTGACGAAGATTACCTTTTGCAATGGCTACAATAAATTCTTTGAAGGCTTCTTTATCTTTTCGGTTCATGGTGCCAACCATGCCAAAATCTATTAAACAAATTCTGCCATCTGCCAATACAAAAACATTGCCTGGGTGTGGGTCGGCATGAAAAAAACCGTATCTAAATATTTGTTGGAAATAGATGTATAAACCTTTTTCTGCAAGTTCGTTTAGGTTTTCTTTTTGCTTAGTTAATGCGGCAATATTATCAATTTTTGTACCTTCAATATATTCTATACAAATAACCCTGCGTGTGCTGTATTTACTATATACTTTGGGTACATAAATTTTTGGTTCAGCCTTAAACAAATGCTGAAAATGGTTGATATTATAAGCCTCTAATAAAAAGTTTAGCTCACGGTTCATACTTTTGTTTAGAGATTTTACCAATTCTACTGGTTCGAACCTAGCTATTTGCGGGAAGTTTTGTTCTGCAATTTCTGCTAATTCTGCTAATATTTTAAGGTCTTCTTCGATGATTTCTTCTATATCTGGGCGCTGAACTTTTATAACTACATCTTCGCCAGATGGGAGCTTAGCTCTGTGCACTTGTGCAATGCTAGCAGAGGCTAAGGGTTCTATAGAGAAATATGAAAATACTTGTTCTATGCTACCGTTTAAATCGGTTTCAATAATATGCTTTACTTCTTCAAATGAAAATACGGGAACAGAATCTTGTAGTTTTTTAAGTTCAACAATTAATTCTGCGGGCAGAATATCTGGTCTATTGGCGAGTATTTGTCCGAATTTAATATAGGTTGGTCCGAGCTCCTCTAATGCCATCCTTATTCGCTCAAATCTGGTATGTGTTACTTTGGATATCTCTCCTTTTATTTTTCGGTAGAAGCGAAGTTTTGGTAGCATTTTTTTGAGACTCGAATTGGCCAACATATCATCGAGTCCGTACTTCATGAGTACTTGCAATACTTGCTTATATCTGCGTAAATGCTTAAATGTCATGACCAAGTTCTTTAAGGCATTTTTCTAATTTTTCAACTCGGTTTTGAAGTGCGATAAATTCTTTTTTGCTAGGAGATTCTAACTCATTAAAAATATCATGCAAGTATCTAAATGCTTCGTCTTCGAGATGGGCGCCTTCTTGCTTTATTCCAGATACAATTTCACCTACTATTCTCTTTCCTTCTTCCTCACTAAGTCTACCTTCCAAATCCATTTTTTCTAATAGCAACTTAGCTTTTTGGGAGGTAGAAGCAAGTCCAACACCCATGTAAATCAAACTTTTTAATCGTTCATCCATGTGCTTTTATTGAGAATGTAAAGGTAGCTTTTTGAGCCAATTTATTTTATGATATTGCTCAGTTATATTAAGATATGTTACAAGAATTTGAATAAAATTTTGAAAGCAATAAAGAGAATTACTCCCACAACGAATCCAATGAGCATGGCAATTTTCCAGGGTTCAATTCCCTTTTTGCTAAATGGGTCGTTGAGATTAATATCAATATTTTCTGGCATACTAGCGAGTTGAGTAAGCAAATTACCAAACTTAATATTAACGGTAGCTTTAGCATTTATAGCCCAACCATTAGCATCTAATAATGGAGCTAAATTTCGCTTTCTTAGTTTGAGGTATGCAATAAGCATGGATGGTGTTGAGATTAGCATAATAATGGCTAAAATGGCAAGTGGCATTTTCCACCATACTAAGGCTAAGAATCCACCGATAATGGAGGCAAGCGCACCACCAATGGCGCCTAATGCCAAGCTTATGGCGGCAAATATTCCCACAAATTTACCAATATCAAATTGTGTGGCATCCGATGCTAAAGATTCGGTATCGTGTTCTTCTGCTGCCGAATTAGCTTTTTCCTCAATTTTTGAAGCGGTTTTACTTATGGTACCTTTAGCTTGATTTTGTGCTTTTTCGTCTTGTTCAGCTGCAAATTTGTTTACTTGTGTGCTAATAAACTGCGAGATTTTTCTGTAAGGTGTAAAGAAGGCCTGACGAATGCTGATTGGGTTATCGATAATTTTTATGATGGTGGCATCCCAATCTTTGCCGCTCCTATCATAAAATAATGCATTTCTACCCACAATTAAATTATCTATGTCGCCATTGGTTAATGCAGCTACAATAATCATTTCTTCGCCATCTGCTCTGGCTACACAGCGACAATAAATTAGGAACATGTTGCTATAACTCACTAAACTATTATGCCTTCCGATATCATTAACTTTTAAACATAAATCGCAACTTCGTTGGTCGATATAAAGAGTACCAGCTTGGAAGATGGCCTTTTTACCTGGAGAATAAAAATCGTTGAAACTAACAAAATTTCTAAGGAGAGTAAATAAATCGCGATGGTAGTGTAAAAGCTGTGTAACCTGCATCATACTTTCAGCTTCTTTGCAAAGAGACTTATCTTTTTCAATTAGGCTAAGTAATTCAGCAGAATTGTTCTGATTTAAAATTTCATGAATCCGCATAAATCCCAGTTTCGAAACAGCACTCCCTTGTTCTCTTGATAACCAATCTGAGTATGGATTAAACTTCTCTTTGATAGCAGTCCATTCTATTTCGTTTAAATCATTTTTGTTTGAGTTTAGTACCCATTTTTGAAATAACTGAATGGGTTTTTCCCAAACCGGATTTATTCCATTTTTCAGATTTAAAGCCTTATTTA
>JAKRSG010000024.1 GCA_022402405.1 Bacteroidia bacterium
GATTTACCAAGAATTTTAAAAAATAATTTGGAATTTGACACAGTTCATTTCGAGCAAAGCGAGAAACCTCTGCTAACCTTATCTCCTTAATTAATTAGGGAATTGTCTTCTGTTTTTTATATTTGATTAAAAATCAAAAACAAGTAAACATGAAACCACTAAAAATACTTCCTATCATTTTGTTTTGCTTTGTAATTGGCTTCTTGCCTGAGTTAGTATCAGCACAGAAAAGTCAGGGCTTTATTAGCTTTGGCGCGGGAATAGGAATGAGCAATTTGGATGCTTTTCCAATAAAACTTGGACAGAAAGACAATAACATGTCTAACATAATTAGTTCATCAAACTTTGGTGTATGCGTCATTAAAAATAAAAATCAATTGGCGTTCATTTTCAGTTGAATTCCTCGTTTAGAGACAAGTCAACAAACAACAATTTTGGAAAATTTACAAGCGAAGCAGTAGACTGGAGTTATGGCAGGGTGTTTTTTTCTGAATCAAAATTTACTGTTTGTCCAACCCTTAAAATTGGATTCCAAACCAACACGTTTGTAATCTCCAATGATACCAACCACCTAACTAATTCTATAAACACTGGAAACACCCAAGAATTAACAACAGTAAGCATGCAGGCTAGGGCAAGTTTGGGGATTCAGTTTAGGTATCAATTTTCTAAAAACAGGATACTTGCATTCTATGCCGAAGGCACAAGTGGCTTGTATCCCTCGGCAATCAGAACCTATTCCAACGCCAAAATACCCAATCAAACATTCAACCCCGCATTTTTTCAATTGGGCTTAAGTTATATGATGCTTATGCGGTAAACGGATAAGGAATTTTTGTAGTTACAATCTTTTTTTTATTTTATAAATATCGAAAATCTCTTCAAGTTTCAAAACAGATTTCTTGTTCTAATTTTATTACTAGTTATTGTCGTATAACTGTTCAATAACTCTTCATGATTTTTTAAGAAAAGTTGAACTACCTTTTCAATAATTACAGAAACTTCAGTAAAATGATATCTTAAAAACACCACACTTATATTTTTAATATGGTGAGCAAAAACCCACTCTCCAAAGTCCTTATCCTCTGTAAGAATTATCGCTTTTGAATATTGTTGTGCTAATTGAATGATTTCAAAATCATTTAAACCTCTATGGTTGGAGTATATGGAAACTACGTCAAAACCATTTGACTTTAATTTTTCCTGCATCAACAAAGGGATATTTTCATCGGCTATAATTACCATCAATCAGGCAAAACTAATTCTTGAGAAATAACCTCAGAAGCATATTCCAAACAAGCCCTTATTTGTATTTCAGTTAAATTAGGATACATAGCTACTATATCCAAAATACTAGCACCTTCTGCTAGCTTCTTTAATACCAATTCAACTGTAATTCTTGTGCCTTTAATAATGGGCTTACCCAACATTACTTTGTAATCAGAAACTATATACTCAGTGTATTTCATATTTCAAAAATAAGGAATTTATCTGCTAATTTAAACTCTTACTCCACAACTTCTTCAACTTAACTAAAACAAACGCAATGCCGCCTGTGGTGAAGGAATAGATTGAATTAACCTGAATAACTGCTCCGTATCGGCCACGTCTGTTATACGCAACTTACCATCTTCGGCAGTCATTTTCAACTGTCCGATTTTTTCGGACAGTTCACTTCCTTCTTTTTTTAACTTGGCTTTCAAGTCGCTCCAATATTTTCTTGGGCGATCTGTTCCTGTTAATATTTCAATCACATCCACAATAGAAATATACCATTTCTCTTGCTCGGCATCCCAAACGCTGCGCACTTGTTTTTCTTCAAATAGATTAATTGCAGTTTCTTTTTTCATAGGTTATTATTGTTCATAGGTTATCATTGTTTTATAGCTTACTCCAACTTCTTCAACTCCTCCGAAACAAAGGCCATCAGGCTTTGAATATAGCTTTCAGAGAAATCGAATTTTACGCCGGCTGCTTCATATATTTCGCCAATGGTTTTGGTATAACCCAAACTCAAGGCTTCTTTATATTGAGAAACGGCTTTGCTTTTATCTTGCAAATAATTACGCCATACAGATAAGGCTCCCAATTGCGCCATGCCATATTCTATGTAATAAAATGGCACTTCATATAAATGTAATTGTTTCTGCCATGTATAAGCCTGAAAATGCTCCAAACCTTGCCAATCTACCATGCCTGTTCCAAATTCTTTGCTTAAGTTCAGCCAGTAATTTTTTCTATCTGCGGCAGTATGACTAGGGTTTGTGTAAATCCAATGTTGAAACTTATCTATAGTGGCAATCCATGGTAAAATTTTAATAATGCCTTCCAAGTGCTCTTGCTTGGCACGTTTTAAATCGGCTGGGTCTGGGTAGAAAGCATCTAAGCCATCATAACTAATTAACTCCATGCTCATGCTGGCTAATTCGGCAACCTCGCTCGGACAGTTTTTAAACGCTGCCAATTCCAAATCTTTGCTCAAAAAAGAATGTACTGCATGTCCGCCCTCATGCACCATGGTTTCTACATCTCTGGTGCTACTGGCGGCATTCATAAATATAAAAGGCACATTGGTTTCTGCCATTGGGTAATTGTAGCCACCCGGTGCTTTGCCCTTTCTGCTCTCTAAATCTAGTCGACCCATATCATCCATGGTCTTGATGCAGTAAGCAAAATAATCATCAATTTTAGAGAAACATTTGATGGTTTTATCTAGTAAATCCAAACCACTTGTAAAAGGTTCTAAGGCAGGTTTATTTTCTACATCTACCTCCATATCCCAAGGTTTTAAGGCATGACCCAAAGCCGCCAAACGCTTCTCGTTAAACACCTTTACCAAAGGTATTACCTGCTTTTGAATGGCCTCATGAAAGTTAAAACAATCTTGTGGCGCATAATCAAACCTGCCCATTTCGGCAAACTTATAATCGCGGTAATTGGCAAAACCAGCATTTACTGCTATTTGATGACGCAAGGCAATCAATTCATCAAACAAAGTATCCAACTCATCTGCCTTAGCTGCGCGGGCTTCATTAATTTTCATAAAAGCTTCTTCGCGCAAGGCTCTATTGGTATTTTTTAAATAATTAGAAGCCTGCTGCAAGGTGAGTTCTTTGCCTTCCATTTCAACCATTAAAGAGCCAATAATGGTTCCATATTTCTGAGAAGTAGCAGCTACTTTGGCTTGCAAAGGCACGTTCTCTTCTCTAAAAATGGCCATCTCTTGCTTTGTGCCACGTAAGTATATAAAATATTTGGCCTGATCCAACTCATTTACAAAAGGACTTGCCATCATTTTTTTATTGAGCAAATCATTGTAAGGAGCTATCTTAGGTTCAATCTCATTAACAAAAAATAAATACGCTTCCTCCAACTCTTTGTTGTTGGTATCGCAGGTCATTTTTACATAACGCCAAGCCAAATTTTCGCTTACAAAAGCCTCCAATTCGCTGCGGTGCAATAACCACGTTTCAAGTTCCGCAACCGAGTTTATTTCGCGCTGCAACAACTGCTCAAAATACGGAGCTAAAACATCCCAAGAAGTTACCTTTAACTTATCGGCTAAAAATTTGTGGTGGATTATTGTTATCATAAATTGGTCTTTAGTCTTTGGTCTTTGGTCTTTGGTCGATAGTCCATGGACCATAGACCATAGCTTTTGTTTTTCTTTCGATG
>JAKRSG010000231.1 GCA_022402405.1 Bacteroidia bacterium
AACCATATTTAATAAAAATATCATGAATAATATTATTCCAATAAAATAAGTTTACTATCGCCGCATTGCGGTTTTGTGAAGGCCTTGCACCCACGCTGTATGGATAATCAAATACTAATGAATCACCTCCATTTGGCGCGAAACCGGTAGTACTGTTGGTTCCATTTACATCCTCCTTAGCCCAAACATTATTTCCACGCGTGATATAAAATTCCGGACCAGCAACGCCATTCGTATCATGCCATCCAAAAGGGGAAGCCGTTGGATCTGCCATGTTGCTCATTAGAGAACGATTGCCTCTAGCCGGACTTTCTAATGGTAATGGAAATACATTGTAAGTACCACTACTATTCTTTTTTCCTAGATTTATACTTGGGTTTTCTTCAAATGTAAAGGCATGTTTTGAATGTTGTTCCGCACTCTCGTTGGCAGGGAAATTACAATGTGTAGTATAACTTAACGATTCAATAATTTCTCCCGTTAAGGCGTCCACTTTTTTATTCCACCAATCATTGGTTTCATTGTCTAAAAATTCTACTTGGTATGCTAATTTTACTTTATCTGCATGAGCAAAATAAACTTCTTTTACACTCATTTTCTCTGAAGAAATACTAGGTTCAAACCAAGTATTTTTACCATTTTCTATGGTGAGTGTTTTATTTGAAATTCCAGATACAACAATACCTTCAGATCCTAATCCTTTTAGTAATGCATCCTGAGAACTAAGTTTAGCCTGAGTTTGATTTACCAGCGTCTCTGCTTGAGGAATGAAATTATGATGTGAGGAAATAAGATTTCCCTCTTTACTAAAATGCATATCCATGTTGGCATTGATTAACTCTCTGCCATGAACCATCTGGTTTCCGTAAACATGAATAATTCCGTTGTGACTGCTTTGATACTGATTAGTAATTTTTAAGTTAATATTTTCTGAACCTAAAAATTGCTCTTTCATTAGTTGATTTTTGAGGTTTAGCTCAATTTTTTCTGAGGACAATTGGGCAAATGCACTGCTCGATAAAGCAAGAATGCCAAAAAAGTTTAGTAGTTTTTTTCTCATGTGTTATTTTACGTTGGTAAAATGGATTAAAGTTTAGTAAATCAAATATTGATATTTTTGAAGGTTATTCCAAATTTTTACTTAATTTAATGTATTAAAACCTAAAAATTTACAAATAGTTTAGTTTAATGTTAAAATAAGCTTAATGCTTAGTCAGCAGATTTTTGGGTTTGGTTCAACCCGAATAATAAAAACACCAACACATATGCTACACCAATTTGTGTTAATAAGGGAGATTCTACCAAAAAGTAAATTCCGGTTAAGATAAGGTGAGAAAATAGTACAGGATTTTGGTAGTTTTTACAAATGAAAAATGGTGAATAAAATCCGATTAGAAAAATGGAAAGCCCAATTATACCGATAGATGCCAAGAAAAATAAGAACTGATTATGAGGGATAATAGGCTTGCTTACATCTGGGTATTTAGTTCTAAATATTTCATTGTTTAAATCCTCCATATCACCTAATCCACAACCCCAAAGCCATGATGAGTTTTGGGTTATTTCTAACGCGTTTTTATAACTTATAAATCTGCTAGAAAGACTCTGATTATTGGCACTTCCTTCAGATTGCATGGTTTGTAAATCTTTACTTGTATTAGCAATTTTATTACTTACTGTAGGCGAAAAATACATAGTTAGCGTCCCGATTAATAACAAAACAGAACCCACTAATATCGCAGTTTTTATTTGCTTCTTTTGAAATATGAGTTTTATTAGTTCAATTCCTAACAATACATATAAACTCAAAATACCGCTTCTTACAGAAAAAATATGAACGAAAATAAACAAGAAAATTCCCATTATTAGCAATATTTTTTTCTCTCCAACAAACAGAAATTCTTCATTTTTTTGATACAAATAATAACATAGATAACAGGCAAACACCACTATTATACTAAAGGTTGGATGATGCGTTACCAATGTTGGCATTACTTTACTTTCGAGGTATAATTGGTTTATGGTATCGAAATAAATAATATAATTTCCTATAGCAAAAAGAGAAATGCTAAAAGTGCCCCAAACAAAAAAGGTTAGAAATTGATGGTATTTTAAAGTGCTTAATTTAGGCAGTTTACCAAAGGCAATTGGCAAAAGTAAAAAGGGTATAGCAACTTGTATTTTCTGAGCAAAGTAATCTTTGTTATCCGAGTAAAAATAGGAGGGAAGTAGGGCGAAAAAACAAAGCGTGAGCATCCAAAATAGCATATTTGGCGAATCGTTTTCAGACTGTTTTGGTTTGATGTAATAACTGATTCCTAATAAAAAAACAAAAGCCATCCCGAGGCTAGGCAATATTCTAACAACGTCCATTAAAAATAATCCCGCAAGGAGAATTATTCCTGATACAAATAACAACTGTTGCCTCAGTTTTTCCATGTTATATAAGTTTATAATTTTTATACTCCCCAATTCTATAACCTGTAGTTTGTTCGAACCAAAATAGCAGTCTATCTTTTAAACTATTATGTTTTTGATTGAATTGTGGTTTATAATCCCAGTTCTTAACTCTGATGCGATTTTGCATGCAATCAGGATGCTTGCCTTTAAATAACATCAAAGAATCAATTTCGCTGTAATCAAATTGATTGATGGCTTTTTCTTGTTCAGCAATCCACGAATCTGAATGCCATAATTGATGGAAATCTTTGATTTTTTTCTTCATAATCTCGGGAGTTCTTACCCACCCATAATGAAAAATCTCGGCCTCAATTTTCTTTACCTTAAGCTTTTTACCATTTTTTCTAAATCCTTGTGCGTCTTTGTAACTCTGAATGGAAGCTTGATTTTTAACCACCCTAATTTCGTGTCGGTAAAACCCTCTCGACTTTGCCACATAGTTAAAATTGCCAAAAAAATGTTGGTATGCAAACAATAACCCTTCTACTTCTGGATCATCTTTATATTGCTTCATGGCATCTTTAATTTGGCCATAATATTCATCATTTACCACCTCATCTGCCTGAATATAAAAACACCAATCAGCTTTTGGATTAACAAGTTTTTTAGCTTTATCAGTTTCTAACGCCAATACTTTTCCTCCTTCCCTCAAGCTATCATCCCAAATAGAATGGTATATTTTAATTTTGTCTGAACCAATTTCTTCAATTAAGGCCAAGGTTTCGTCTTCAGACTTTCCAACCAATACCACAACTTCATCACAAATAGGTAGCAGAGAAAGGATAGATTCAACTACAGGATAATCGTACTTGATGGCATTTCTTACTATGGTAAAACCGCTTACAAACATTACTTCGCTCTTATGGCTTCTACTGGGTCTAAATTAGAGGCGCTATATGCTGGTACAAATCCAGACACAATACCTATACTTACAGAAACCAAGATGCCTGTTATAATATTATTACTACTTAAAAATAGGTTCAAATCCATGTAGTGTTTAACCCCAAGTGTAATCAGAAAAACCGTTAATAAACCAATGGCCCCGCCTACCAAACAAAGAACCACGGCCTCTACTAAAAATTCTATAAGTATAAAGTAGTTTTTAGCCCCTAACGATTTTTGAATGCCAATTTGTTGGGTTCTTTCTTTTACGCTTACAAACATGATGTTCGCTATGCCAAATCCTCCAACCAATATCGCAAATAAACCAATAATCCAGCCTCCTAAAGAAACTACGCTAAATAAACTTTTGAGAGGTTTAGATAATAATGTTGTTTTATTAATGGCAAAATTAGCTTCTTCATTAGGTCTTAACTTCCTAATAGAGCGCATTACCCCTTTTAGTTCATTCTCCAATAAATCTACTCTAATGCCATCTTTAGCTTTAACCTGAATTCTGCTATTTACCATATTGCTATTAAGCCTTAAAAAGTTTGCAGCTGTTTTAACAGGTATCAAAAACACATTATCCATACTATTATTTAGCAAACTCTCACCTTCTTTTTTAAACAGACCAATAACCTTAAATCGCTTACCTTTTATTTTGATAAATTTATCTGTGGCCTTCAAAGTGGGGAATAAATTTTCTACTATGGTTGAACCAATAATAACAACTTGCTCTCCATTTTTCATTTCATTTTCACTAAAAAATCTACCTTCTTCTAATTCAAATTCTCTCACTCCAGGATATCCCATAGAAACAGCTATCCCTGAAACATTTTCCGCACTTAAATTTTCGAACTTAACTGTAGCTTGTGGTAAGTTAATACTTAGCGCCATTGCCTTAGCCATAGTTACTTGCTCCTCTAGTTTTTTTAGATCTTCTATTGTTGGGTTTGGTCTATTTATGTATTTCCACCATTTATAGGTTGAACCAAATTCCCATGGCCATTTTTCGATAATTGCCACATCTTTTCCCAAGCTATCTACACTATCTTGTAAATTTTTTTCTAATGAATCTACAATACTTAAAACCATAATTATGCAAAAAATACCAATAGTAATTCCAAGTGTTGAAAGAAACGTTCTTACAGGATTACTTTTAAGTGCGAACATCGCAGAAATGGCACTTTCCCATAACTGACCAACAACTACTTGTATTTCGTTTTTTTTCTGCATAAACTATTTTCTAATCTCTTGGGTCTTCAGGTTTATCGGCACTTTTATCGTAGGCCTTAATAATGTTCTTTACTAGTTTGTGTCGAACCACGTCTTCAAAATTAAGATATGCAAACTCAATTCCTTTAATTCCTTCTAATATTTTAACTGCTTTTATTAAACCCGACATCCCTTTTCTAGGTAAATCTATTTGAGTTAAATCACCTGTAATAATAAATTTAGCATTTGGTCCCATGCGGGTTAAAAACATTTTTAGTTGTAAATCAGTGGCGTTTTGGGCTTCATCCAATATCACATAAGCATTATCTAATGTTCTTCCGCGCATAAATGCCATAGGGGCAATTTCAATCACCCGTGTTTCTATGTAGGATTTTAATTTATCTGCTGGTATCATATCATCTAATGCATCATAAAGTGGCCTTAGATACGGGTCAATTTTTTCTTTTAAATCGCCGGGTAAAAAACCTAAATTCTCGCCAGCTTCAACTGCTGGTCGGGCTAAGATAATACGTTTAATTTCTTTGTTTTTTAAGGCTTTTACAGCCAATGCAACTGCCGTATATGTTTTACCAGTTCCAGCCGGACCAATCGCAAAAAGGATGTCATTCTGGTTCATTAATGAAACCATTTTTTTCTGATTAGGTGTTTTGGCCCTGATCACTTTCGCATGATTTCCGTACAAAATAATTTCGCCACCTCCATCACTTACCTCAGATTTGCTGTTTTTTTCTTTAGGTAAAACCCCAGAAAATAGAGCTTCTAATTGCGCATCAGAAATTGAACCGTACTGTTTTATATGCTGAACCAAATGTTCAAATTTTTCTTCAAACAGCTCTATATCAACTTCATTACCTTGAAGGATGATTTGGTTTCCACGACCTACAATTTTAAGTTGAGGGAAATGTAATTGAAATGATTTTAGGTTTTGATTATGAACACCAAATGCCTCTGTAGGTTCAAGATGTTCAATAAAGATTTCTTTCGTATTCAAATTGTGCTTTTGTTGATGTTAATTTGTACGAAAATAGCAAAAGATTTTGAACTCTGTTATCACAATTATTTCCGACTTTGGATTGGGTAGTCCATACGCTGCTTCAGTGGTGGGCAAGAGTTTGAGTTTGATGCCAAATGCCAGGTTAATAGAGATTTCTCATCAAGTAAAAGCGTTTGATTTGGTTCAGGCCGCTTTCTTAATACGTTCTACTTACCTCAATTTTCCTGTAGGGACCTGTCATATTATTGCCGTAGATACAAGTTTATCTCTATATAAAAGGCTAATTTGGGTAACTCACAAAGGGCATCATTTTATTGCAGCAGATAATGGAGTTTTTGCCTTGTTGTTCGATGAACCCATAGAAGAAATATATGTGGTAGAGGATTTATATACCTCTTCGTTTGATTTATTTCCAGAGAAAAATTTGATGTTGCCATTGGTTGCTAAATTCTATGAAGAAGGAACTGTAAATGGATTTGCAAAGCCTGGTAGTCTTGGAAAAGAATTAAAGAGTTTGGGTGTAACCTTTTCGGAAAATTCTATAGGTGGTAATGTTATTTATGTGGATGCTTATCAAAATGCTATAACCAATATCCATAAATCTGATTTTGAAAAAGCAGCTAATGGAAGGGCTTTTAAATTACATTATTGGGGTAAACATTATGTTGATTCTATAAGTAATGATTTCGCAGAAAAAGGTGCAGGCGATGATCTATTATTATTTAATGAAAATGGGTATTTAATCATTGCCATGAACCGAGGTCAAGGCGCACAATTACTGGGCCTTAAACCTGGTTCAAATATCGTAATGTATTTCGAAGAGTAGCATAGCGTATGGCATTAATGATGCTCATTGCCTTCATTTCTTTTTAAGCTATACTTTTCTATTTTATTATAAAGGTGACTTCTCTGTATGTCTATTTCTGCAGCTGTTTTAGCCACATTCCAACCATTTTTCTTTAATTTTTCTTCAATAAAAATTCTCTCTACATATTCTTTAAAATCTTGAAGTGTACTAAATCTTTCATAGATAGATTTTTCCTCATCACGAGCATTTATCGGACTGGCAAACTTTTGTACATCTTCTAAAGTAATTCTGCTATTACCAAGTATTACTAATCGTTCAACAATGTTTCTTAATTCTCTGATATTACCTGAAAAGGTTAATTTTTTCAATTCATCCAACGCTTGAGGTAAGAAACTTTTCTTTGGTAAACCTCCGTCTTCGCATACTTCTTTTACAAACTTGTCGGCCAATAAAGGTATATCATCTCTTCTCTCATTTAAACTTGGTACATGAATTAAAATAACACTTAATCTGTGATACAAATCCATTCTAAAATTACCTTTTTCAATTTCTTTTAGGAGGTTTTTATTAGTAGCTGCAATCACACGTACATCTACTTCAATATCTTTTTCGCCGCCTACTCTCGTAATTTTATTTTCTTGCAAGGCACGTAATACCTTGGCTTGAGCCGATAAACTCATATCTCCCACCTCATCTAAAAATAAGGTACCTTGATGTGCTTGTTCAAATTTACCAATTCGTTGTTTAATAGCAGAAGTAAAAGCGCCTTTTTCATGCCCGAATAACTCGCTCTCTATTAATTCTGAAGGAATAGCAGCGCAGTTTACCTCAATAAGTGGATTTTTTACACGTAAACTTTTTTCATAAATCCACCTAGCTACAAGTTCTTTTCCAGTACCATTCTCTCCAGTAATTAAGATGCGTGCATCGGTTGGAGCAACTTTATCTATTGTATCAAGTATATTCTTAATAGCAGGGGAATCGCCGATAATATCTCTTGTTTTCGACGCTTTTCTTCTAAGAACTTTTGTTTCAACTACCAATTCCTTTCTATCAATAGTATTACGTAATGTAATGAGTAGTTTATTAAGGTCTGGTGGTTTTACTATAAAGTCGAAAGCTCCCTTTTTCGTAGCTTCAACAGCTAATTCTACATTACCATGTCCCGAAATCATAACGAATGGAAGGTCTTCATCAATCTCTTTAGCTTTGGCTAAAACAGTCATACCATCCATTTTAGGCATCTTCACGTCGCATAAAACAGCATCGTACTCTTCGTTTTCAATTTTATTTAGCCCTTCTTCTCCGTTTGCAGCCTCATCTACTTGATAACTCTCATATTCCAAGATTTCACGGAGGGTTGTTCTAATAGATTTCTCGTCGTCTATAATTAATATTCGTGCCATAATAAAGTTTTACTTGGTGTAAAAGTGAGAAATTTTGGAATCAATAAAAACTTTGTTGATATTTGGTTGATTATTTATGAACGCTAAAATTCTAGAAAAGGCTCTTACTATAACATTAAATTATCCAACCCAGTTGTATAGTTTTCATTCTATTGGTTCAAATAATTTTAATCAACAATTCAAGGTTCTTAGCGATTCTGGCGCGTATTTCATCAAAGTGCATGAATCAAATAAATACGGAAAGGTTTTCGAAAAAGAATATCAAGGGTTAAAGATTCTTGAAAAATCTAGTCAAGTTCGTGTTGTAAAAGCGATCGGAACTTGTTCTTTCGAATCTTTTGATTTTTTTGTCTCCGAATTTGTTGAATCCGCTCCTCAAACTCGAAATTTTTATGAAAATCTTGGTGTTTCTTTAGCCAAATTGCATCTTGAGTCGAACCGGAATTTTGGCTTAAGCGATGATAATTACTTAGGTTATGCTTCACAAACTAATCATCGTCACAGTAAATGGGCTCAATTTTACATTAAATGCAGACTCTTGCCTAATATTCGCAAGGCTTCTGAACTTGGTTTTTTAGATACGTTAATGTTATCAAAGTTTGAAAAATACCTTAAAATAGTTGAGGTAGTTTTCCCAGAAGAAATGCCTTCTTTATTACATGGAAATCTCATTCAACAACATATTCTTACCAACCAGGATGGCAATGTAGTATTATCGTCTCCTTCTGTTTATTATGGTCATCGCGAAATGGATATCGCCAGAACGAAAAATATTGGATCTCTACCAAAGGCATTCTATGATACCTACAACGAAGTTTTTCCTTTGAATGTAGATTGGGAATTAAGAGTAGACTTTTGTAAAATGTATTACGATTTAGTAAATCTCAATACATTTGGTTCGCCATATTTACCAATGGTTGTAAACAACCTTAATAAATGGGCTAATTAATCTTTTTGATATAATTCTATCGCATCTAATGTGTTAAGCAATAAACCAACACGTGTCATCGGACCAACACCTCCAGGCACAGGAGTTATATAGCTACACTTAGGTGCAACATTTTCATAATCTACATCTCCTTTTAGTCTGAACCCATTTTTGCTCGTTTCGTCTGCCACACGGGTTATACCAACATCAATTATCACAGCCCCTTCTTTTATCATATCGGCTTTCAAAAATAAGGGTATTCCCAACGCAGCAATTATAATATCGGCATTTTTTGTAAAGTCGGTTAAGTTTTGGGTTTTGCTATGACAAACGGTAACTGTGCAATTCTTCTGAAGCATTAATGCACTCATTGGTTTACCAACAATATCACTTCTACCTATTACTACGCAGTGCTTACCGGAAGTTTCAATAGAATAATGATCCAATAATTTAATTATACCGTATGGTGTAGCAGGTAGAAAAGTACGCAATCCTTTAAACATCATTCCTACATTCATAGGATGAAAACCATCAACATCTTTTTTATAACTAATGGCCTCTGTAATCTTCTTCTCGTTTATATGTTTTGGTAAAGGTAACTGCACTATTAAACCATCAATATCTTTGTTTTGGTTAATCTTCTCTACCTCCTCCAATAACTTTTCTTCACTTATGTCTGAACCAAATCTTAATACAGTGGAGTTAAAACCAACTTCTGTACAATCTCTCTCTTTAGCGGCCACATATGTCATACTTGCTCCATCTTCACCCACCAGAATGGCTGCTAAATGCGGTGTTTTTTTGCCTGCCGATTTAAGTGCATCAACCTTTTGTTTAATTTCTAATTTAATGGCTTTCGAAACTTCATTTCCGTTGAGTATTTTCATGTTGGTTAAGTATTAGCAGGGTATAGGTATTAATCTAGTTTTAAAACAGCCATAAATGCAGATTGTGGTATTTCTACTGAACCAACCTGACGCATGCGTTTCTTTCCTTCTTTTTGTTTTTCGAGTAATTTTCTTTTTCTTGAAATATCTCCTCCATAACATTTTGCTGTTACGTCTTTTCTCAAGGCTTTAATGGTTTCTCTTGCAATAACTTTTGCCCCAATACTTGCCTGAACCGGAATTTCAAATTGATGTCTTGGAATTAAGTCTTTAAGTTTTTCACATATCCTCTTTCCAAAATCATATGCTCTGTCTCTATGAATAATGGCCGATAAGGCATCAACATTATCTTTGTTTAACAATATATCTAACTTTACTAAGTCAGAATCTACATAGCCAATTGGATGGTAATCAAAAGAGGCATATCCTCTTGAAATGGTTTTTAATTTGTCGAAAAAGTCGAATACAACTTCTGCTAATGGCATATCAAATACCATTTCCACTCTGTCTGTGGTTAGGTATTTTTGTTCTTTTAAGGTACCACGTTTACCAAGGCAAAGTCCCATTATTGGACCAACATAATCAGTTGTAGTAATGATTTGTGCTTTGATAAATGGTTCCTCAACATGGTCTATGTAGTTAGAATCTGGTAAGTCGCTTGGATTGTTAACGATTACCATATTACCTTTTTTATCATAGCAATGATAACTTACGTTTGGAACAGTTGTAATTACTGTCATTTTAAATTCTCTCTCCAAACGCTCCTGAATGATTTCCATGTGTAACATTCCTAAAAATCCACATCTAAATCCAAATCCAAGTGCCGCAGAAGATTCAGGTTCAAAAGTTAAAGAGGCATCGTTAAGTTGTAACTTGTACATGCTTTCTCTAAGTTCTTCAAAATCTTCAGTGTCTACAGGATAAATACCTGCAAATACCATTGGTTTTACTTCTTCAAACCCTTTAATTACCTCTGCAGTGGGTCTATCAATGTGAGTAATGGTATCACCCACTTTTACTTCACGGGCTTCTTTTATACCTGAAATAATGTAACCTACATCGCCGGCTGATACAAATGGTTTAGGCTCAGGTTGTAATTTTAATACTCCTACTTCTTCCGCAATGTATTCGCTGTTATTCGACATGAATTTTACCTTGTCGCCTTTTTTGATAACTCCATCAATAACCCTAAAGTAGGCAATTATACCTCTGAATGAATTGAAAACGGAATCAAAAATGAGGGCTTTTAATGGGGCTTCTGGATTTCCTTTTGGCGCTGGAATTCTGTGAACGATAGCTTTTAAAATATCATGTACACCAGCTCCTGTTTTACCACTGGCTCTTAAAATGTCTTCGTAATCGCAGCCAATCAAATCTATTATTTGGTCACTAACCTCTTCAGGCATGGAATGTGGTAGGTCTATTTTGTTTAAAATAGGAATAATCTCTAAACCTTGGTCTATAGCCAAATAAAGATTAGAGATGGTTTGTGCTTGGATACCCTGACTAGAATCTACGATTAACAAGGCGCCATCGCAAGCAGCAATAGACCTCGATACTTCGTAGCTAAAGTCTACGTGACCTGGAGTGTCAATTAGGTTCAAAATATATTTTTTACCATCCAATTCATAGTTCATTTGGATAGCATGACTCTTAATGGTTATCCCGCGCTCACGTTCTAAATCCATATCATCCAGCAACTGAGCTTGCATTTCCCTTTTTGAAGTGGTATTTGTGTATTCTAATAACCTATCTGCCAAGGTACTTTTACCGTGATCAATGTGTGCAATGATGCAAAAATTTCTAATTTGGTCCATTGCCGCGAAAATAGGTATTTTTAAATTTCTTTATGTAATAATTTTTAAGCACAGAAAACCGCTACTTTCCTTACTTTTGCCGGATAGATCGGAAGAGCACA
>JAKRSG010000232.1 GCA_022402405.1 Bacteroidia bacterium
CTAAATTATCAAAAAACAACTCTTCTAGGGTATCATTTTGAACTTCGCTTGTAGCCAGGTATAAAACCGGACTATTCGAAATCCCATCAGGAGCATTTGTTGGTTCAGATATTAAACCTCCATCAGGATTATCTGGTCCGGCTTGCTCTGGGTTTGGAGACCAAGCAATATCATCAATATGCGTATCTCCACCCCAAGAATTTACTTGACTCTCTGAGATAACACTTCTGATATTTTGAAGATAATCTTTAATATAATAATCATAAGTGTAGGTGTCATCTGCTGAATTTACACGAATTCTCCCTTCCTCATGACTGAAGCCATCTAAATGCCCATTTTTGTAAATAACTTCATCAACGTAATCATAAGTAGTTACCTTATTATTTAAAACTTGCGTTATTTTTTTACTAATAAGACTCCCCATAGCATCATAAACGTATTCGATTTTATCATTATTAGCAAACTCTATAATAATTGGCTTGTTAAGACCAAACCATTTGTTATCAATATTGCTAATTCCCTTATTTAAATCAGAAGATTTATTTCCATTGGCGTCATAATTGTAATCGGTTGCACCCGTTGCACCCACATTTCTAAAATCAGGTAATCCATTATGTAAATTGGGGTCAGAACTTTGAGAGTTACTAGATTCTGAAACCCCTAATAACCTATTACTATTTGGGGCATAGTGGTATTGTAAATCATCTAAAACAATTATTTGCTTAGCTCCATTTACCCCCATATTTTTCATGGTTAAAATATTCCCATTTTTATCATAGCTTAAATTGCTTGTTGTAAAATCTTTAACAGATTTAGACCAGGTTGTAGAAACTCCCTCTGTAATTTGATGATAGTCTCCAAGTTGCAACCTTCCCAAACCATCATATAAATAACCATAACTTCTTTGTTCGTTTATGGTTCCTTTATTTCTCCATTTTACGCCTGCTACTCTACCATTTAAATACGTTTCTGTAAAACTATTATCATAAGAAACCTCCATTCCAAAATAGTCGTTATTGTTGCGTGTAAGAGCAAAATTTCTATTAATTCCTACTATCCAATTTCTGATATTATAATGATAATTTACATTATAACCCATGCCCCCTAATTTGCGTATACGCATTCTGCCTAAATCATCATAAAAATACCTAGCAATAGGTCTGTAATTATTGAAGCTATTTACCCTATGTTCAATCATAGTAAGCCTGTCATAAATATCATAAGAAAATTTCTTAGAAATTTCAATCTTACTATGCCTAGAAATGGTTTTAATTAACCTGCCAGAAAAATCAAAACCAGAGGCTAAAAAACGCAAAGAATTATTGTTTCCACGAGTTGCCTTAAGAATTAACTCTTGCCTATTATTATAAAAATAAGCTGTTCTAACCGGCAAATTAGCATTATTAGAAGTTTTAGAAATAGTACCTGTTAATAATCCTTTTATTTTATTGGACTTTTCATTCAAATATCCATTAGTTCTAGTAGTTAAATTTGAACTAAAGCCCATAAACGGAATTTGATCATATTGGTCATAAATGTTTACTTGCATTACCTCTGCATCTGGAAAATTAAGGTATTGGGCATACTCAACAACCTTTATATGGACTAAATAATTGAGGAAAAGATTTGATATATTTACACTATTTACAATCACTTGTAAGTTAGCACGAGAATATGGCACTGATGAACCACTTGGATAAAAAGAACTGGTACCATCATCATTTAATACCGAAGTGCCACCAGGTGGGCTGGTAAAAACACCATCAAAAATACCAGATTGTATTACCCTTCCCATTTCATCGTACTTAATAAAAACCCACTTATTGGTTTGTTTTTGTATGGCATCCTGCGTTAATATAGGTCTATCAAACTTATCATATACAAAATTAACAGCTCCAATTTCTGGCTTTTTACTAAAAATCAATCGCCCCAAATCATCGTACTCATTTCTAAAACACAGATTATTTATAATATTTGGCGATAAGGCATTGTTGTTTTGCACCATTGCTTCCATTGCTTTTGGTGTTATGGTATATCTTAATTGTCCATAATCATCGTAAACAAAACAAGTTAATGTGCTTTCATCCGGAGACTCCATTTTTTCGCAAATTAACTGCCCTTGCGCATCGTAAAACGACTTTTTCATAGGAGATTTCCCACTCGCAAAATCTTCATCAGTATTAGTAACCTGAAGCAATTTAGTGTAAAAGCCAATATTAATGGGTAGGGAATTAATTGAATTGCTGATACTAAATCTAGGGATATTGGTATTCTCAATATATTCGGAATTTGTTTTTACAGGTTTATTACTACCCACCCAACTATTTCCCACAGCATAAGTTTCTAATGACCTTTTCAGAGGAGATTTTTCATTCACAACTTTTTCATATAAATAATTTTCATCGGCATATCCCAAATTATTGTAGGCATTTCTTAACCCATTGTTTACATCCCTATAAAAACCTTGTGTTTCTAAGGTAATTGGTAATGGTAATGGAGAAATTTCTGTATTATCATCTGGCCCATAATAATATGCCTGGACCAAATCTTTTCCAATACTATTTAATCTTCTTATTTGACTTTGTTGAATCCTCCCAAAACCATCTTCATAGGTAGTTTTTTGTATGCTTTGAGAAAGATTAGAGGCTGCTGCACTTATTTGAGATTCAGTTTTTACCGGCACTTTAAAAACAGTTTCGGTAGCAACATTCATTTTTAAACTACCAATTGGAGTTGGAAAAGCAAATATTGACTCAGTTGGTACAGGCTTAGGTACCGATGCATCAGGAACGTTGTTTTGCCCTATTACCAGAGTAATACAAGTAAAACATGTTAATAGTAAAATAAATATCTTTTTCATAGGTTAGTTTTGAATTTGCTGAAAATGAAATGAATTTTGTTTTAAAAGATTTCCGTCTATGTCTCTGGTTCGCCATAACCTACCATAATTATCATATTCATAAAAAACATAATTATTGTTAGAGTCTGACTCTGCATTTACCCTTCCTAATTCATCATAAGACTGGGTGGTTGTTTCGGATTCAAAAGGAGCTAGCTTAAACTCATCAATCATTCCAGTGCCTGTTACTTCGAGCTTGCCAATAGAGGCTATAAAAGTAAATGAAACTAAACTCCATGAGCGACTTGTTTGAAGTATTTCTTGGTTTATCACTGCTCCATTATAGGATAGTTGTACATTTCCATTTTTTAACCATAAGGTAATCTGGTATTTTTTACCTTGTGTTAAGCTCAAATTATTGGCACTTTCAAGCTTTACATTAGCACTCAATTGAATTGATTTGCCTCCGGCAAAACCGTCAGAAATTATGGGTGGATTAGCCGAATTATAGGTAAATGAGAAATTATTAAAGTTTAATTTATTTTGATTATTTACACCATTTTCTATTTCATATTCATGGCTTTCAAACCCAATATAATCCACTTCATTAGCATTGGCATTTTTAAAAGAAGCAATCGAAAACTCTTTATTCTTGCTTAATAATTCACATGTTAATTTACCCTTAATTTCTGCCGTTCTAATACTACCATCCGCATTATGGTTAATAATTTCTGAAACTTTATAATAAAACTGACTTTTATTAAATGCACCTGAAACTGCTGATGAAGGTATAAAGGATGCAAGATTGATATTTTTAATCTGAAACTCTTTGTCGGGCACCACAAGGGAAGATGAAGAAGAAAACTTTTTAAACTCCTTCAAATTAGCATCTAATAAAACGGGGTTTGCAGATAACTCATTTTTTATCAAATAACTTTCAATAACATCTCCAAACTGATTGTTACTTTTCATTTGTTCTATGGCCATAAGGTGGCTATTGGAAGAACCAGC
The DNA here is from genome assembly GCA_022402405.1 of Bacteroidia bacterium. Classification (GTDB taxonomy): domain Bacteria; phylum Bacteroidota; class Bacteroidia; order UKL13-3; family UKL13-3; genus B1. The sequence goes on from JAKRSG010000232.1 coordinate 3,851, forward strand.
ACCATTATAATCTTTAACCCTTTTTAAATATCTGGTATGGGTTGTGCCATCATTAAACGTTTGCACTATCTTAATGGGTGCAAAGTGTTTTCTATCCGTTGTTTCATAATAATAATCTGTAATGGTTTCATTAAATAAATCACCTGTTGTGCCCCTTTCTTTATCTATAATTTTGGTTACATGAAATGGCTGGGAATAATACCAGCACTTATGTATACCAATATACCTATCACCTATGAAGCCATCTGTTCCTGCATACATATTATACATTAACTGTCCTGCTGTTCCAAAAGGATTCAGAGGTCTTGCATATACTCCAAAAGCAAGTTTTAAATAAGGTTCACCAAAATTATATTCAAAACTTTTTTCTTTAACTATCTTATATCCATCTGGTGTTTTTGCTTTTAAAGTTGATTTTAAAAGATTCCCATAAAAAAAATGGGGAGTTGTAAGAACAGCAGTATTTCTTGCTGCTTGGCCGTAACTTGCTGGTTCAACATGAAACGTTAACGGTGCTGTATAATATTCGTTTTCTGTTAACCCAGATAAATTATTACCCGCTTCATCAATTTCCTCAGAAGCAACTTTGCCATAAATTACGTTTGCAGGAAATAAACTAGGAAATGCACTTGATTGATTAGACATTCTATATAACAATTTTTGAGGAATTGTTCTGCCATCTATGACGTTATTCACATACCCAAATGAGTATATATTTTTTGTAATCTCAAATTGCATTACCCTTGTATGATTAAAGAAAACCCCATTGAAATAGGTATATCGTCTGATTTTCTTATTTCCGTTTCCATCATCATCTATAACCTTTTTAACCCTCACGCCAGGACCAGCAACCTCTGTTGTTGATCCAGATGGGATAAATGTATTTCCTTCATATTCTAATTGCCGAACCAAACCAGATGGAAAAGTAATTCTATTTAAAATCATCGATTGCAAAAAACCTATGGAAGGATTTCGTTCTGCACCTGGAACGGTAACAATATAATTGCCGGCAGTGTGCTGCACAGGGGCATGATAGGTAACTTTGGGTAGCATGGTAGGTTCATTATTTGTTTCTATTTGCCCATTGGCGTTTTCATTATTAAAATATCCAAATCTATCTTGTGAAAAACTTCCAATGGGAGGCAATGGATTTATATTATAACCAAATTGATAAGCTGGTAAAGTAGCGCTCCCATTTCTAACTTCTTGCAAACTCATTAGCAACATCCTTGTACCATGCTGCTGATTAAAATTAAACCTTTTAATTTCTATACCTCTAGCATTTTTTTGATATATAGATATTAAATTATAATCGCCTGGCAAATCAACCCTTGGCGTGTTGGCATATTCAAAGAAAATCATTCCCAAATCCCACTCAATTCTTTCTATTTGATGAACTTTTAAGTGCTGATATACATCACGTGTAGTATGATTATCATTAACCTTTACATGAACATATCCAGGTACCACACCGTCCAGAAAATTAGGTTCTTTTACATGAATACCTACCTCATTTTTACCAAAATTAACAATATAGGAAATGGGGTTTTTATAATGATAGGTTATAGATGACTGATTAGAAGATACTATTTTAGTTAATAGCCAAGCACTTGTTCTTTCAAAAGGATTTAATGGGCCGTTTGAACCATTTTGCATGGAAAACTTTTCTTGTAATGTAAAAAAATACATATTGCCACTTAAATCTGTAACTTTAAAAGAGTTGGCTGTATTATCAAATGTTCCACTTTCTATTTTGATACCGCTTGAGGGCATGCAATAATATTGGTCTCCATCAAAAAAAAATTTAATGTTAAGTGACCCGGCATGTAATACATAATAATCAAATTCTGAATCATACCAGCCTTTATAAACATTAGACATCCATCCATCTGGAACATTATATGCACTATATACATTGAAAACACCAGGCGCTAAAATACCTTTATCAGGTTCATCATCAGGCAAACCACAAACTACCCTGGTAATACTTCCGCCAGCAACCAAATTCCAGCCTAAACCTACCCTAGAGGCTGTTTCATTAACCTTAATTCCAGAAGCATTATATCTTATGGATATTTTATCTGCAAAATCAGCATTCCCAAAATCAAATAGGGGAATATTAACAGAAATTAAACCGTTGGCCTCATTTACATCAGGCTTGGTTAATGCTCCTCCAAAATCTGGTGTGCCAATTGCATTATAATTGGATGCATCTGGGTCGAAAGTTTGGCAAAAGCCATAACCAATAGAAAAAAATGAAACCGCAATAATAATGGCAGTTTTTAAATGTACTCTCATATAATTAAAATGTTATTCTTGTTATTAAGGATGAAAATTGAATGGTATTAACATTAGTCTGCAATAGATTTAAACCCAAGAAAAATCCTGGGTTTCCGTTTAAACCAAAACCTAAAACTAAACCTGGTTGATAAGTATAAGTTGGCTTATTTTCAACTTTAGAAATTAAAATATTAGATTCATAATTGGCTTGTATAAATAGCCTTTTGTATATTTTAGCTTGTAAGCCCATCTGAACACCTAGCGCTTCATTGCTAAGTTGTATCTTATCAAACCCATAGCCAAGGCCTAAATTATTGCTCACTGTTACAATAGGCGTTAAAACTGGGGTTAGCAAAAATCTAACGCCAAAAAAAGTTTGAATTTGGTTAGGAGCTGTATTTACACTTGGTACCAATTGCCACGAAAAAGTTGGTTTTAACCTACTAAGAATGGATAGCCCTTTGTATGGATTTGGCTTAAACCAAAGACTATCCTTTAACTCTAAAGATTGAATACTATCTTTTAATTGATTTAATTCTTTGGCTTTATCCTTTAGCTCTTTTAACCTTTTTTCAGAATCTCCATTTGAATTCGCTTTAAAATTCTTCTTTACAGACTCTTTTGTTTGGTAACCATTAGGCAATCTAAAATTGCCATTTTTCATATTTTCAATCAAACTCCTTTCCTGCAATTTGGCCTCTGACAGAAACTTGTTGTACGAATTGACTTTTATTTTGCTCAAAATGTAATTCTTATCCCTAACCAATCTCTCTCCAATATAATATGCCTTTTTCTGATGTTCTATAAATGCTTTTTTACTTTTCGTTAATCCATTATTAGGTAAATCTCGACCACTTAATATCGCTTTATTTTGAACTTTAAAATCATTTCTTCTTTGCTCCATTGCCAGAACTAAGCGACTGCATTCAATTTTCATGCTATCGATTTGGAATTTTATCCAACTAGTGTCATTTCTGTTAGATTTGGGTATTTTTTTGAGCTTAAAAGCTTCTTCATTGTTATTTTGTGTAAAATTTTCTGGTTTACCGGAAATTTTTTTTAACAACTTTTTTTGTTCTAGATTCAGCAATTGAAGTTTATGTAAATCCTTGTAACAATCCCTAAATTCAGACCTAAGCTCTTTAATTCTTTTTCTTAATTGGCAACTGTCATCAATAGTTAATCCACAATTTACATTTAAAAAATACATTATTAGGACTGTCAGTAACATTAACTTTAAATCTAGATATAGTGAGTTTTAGTTTATTTGTATAAAATTTTCATCTTTTATTTCACAACAAATTAAACCAGAGAATTACAACTGTCGATTGTAAAAAACAACTAATACTTGTATTTTAAAATTTATAGAAACATGAAATCTACTACCCTAAACAACATCAGGATAATTAGAGAATCTAAAGGATTTAGCCAAGAATACGTTGCTAAAAAATTAAACATTACACAACAGGCCTACTCATCAATGGAGAAAAATCCAGATATGATGACGTTGAAAAGGCTGAAAAATTTATGTAAAATATTAGATATAAATTTATCAACCCTTCTTGGGGAGGATAATTTTTCTGCGAATCATAATTACCATCAAAAAGACGGTAAAACAGTCAATCAAATGAATGTTAATGCCAATGCAAATCAAGAAATTGAGGTATACCAGGCATATGTTTCATCCTTAAAAGATGAAATAAACCAATATAGAAAGGTTATAGACTCGATGAACAAATAAACGTAATTCCTGTAAAGCTTTCAGATAAAATACATTTAACTACTAAATTCCAGAATCTTCATTTAAGACTAAAACGAATCAAATTTAAATGACTCAATTTTGATTTTAAAAAAAAGAGACTGCCTTTACCAGACAGCCTCTTTTTTTTTAAGTCTAATTTTGTTTTGTTGTATCACAAACAAAAAGCACTATTTAGCAACGCTAAACTTACCTGAGTTGATCGTTTCACCGTCTACATCAATAATTTGATATACGTAAACTCCACTATTTAAACCAGAAACATTAACGTTGGTTTCAAGTCCTGTAATTTCTTGAGTGGCTACTACTCTACCTGTAATATCCAATACTTTTACTTGCTTAGCTTTTGGATAATCTAATGAAATTGTTAATAAATCGCTAGCAGGATTTGGATATACTTTCATAGCCGCAATTGCTTTGCTAACCTCACTTAATGATACCGTTACTGTATTGCAAGCGTTGTTGTTGGTTTGACTTGGATCTATAGTTTGATTACCATTTTGAGCAAATAAACGAACACAGAAAGGAATTGGTGTAGGACCAGTAGTTCCGTTGATGGTTAATTGCAAAGTAAATTTACGCCAGATAGTATCGTTTTGGTTTAAAATACGATTGGTGGTAAAACTTGGCGACTGACCAGGAATGTTTAATTGCTGATTGTTATTTAAAATGTAAAGCACAATCATAGAATCTGTTGCAATGGTTGGCTCAGTGCTCGTATTGGTAATAATGTACTCAATTTCGAAAGGCTGACCATTGATGATTTTATCATTAGCCGCAGGCTTGATTAAATCAATTTTCATGTCGCGCGTTTGCTGAGCAAAAGCAGATGCACCTACTAATAAAAAGGCAGCAAGTAATAGTTTTTTCATTTTGTTTATTAATTTTTAATATTACAAATATAAATATAATTTTAGTTAAGAAATACTTAATTTTCTTCAGAATCTCTTACTACATTATTTACAACATTTTCTGTTAGGTAAAAGTTTACAATTCGTTCATCCATTAATAAATCAGAACGTGTAATGCGTTGCTTAAGCGCTATACCAAGCAGGGTTCTGCACCTACTCAAAGCGGTGTATAATTGTCCGTTTACAAAAGCCCCACTTCCCATATCTAAAACTACCTTATCAAAGCTTAAGCCCTGACTTTTATGCACCGTTATAGCCCAAGCCAATTTAATAGGATACTGAGTAAATGTTCCAATGCCCTTAGAAACAACTCTTCGCTTTATTGGATCATATTCATATTTTCTATTCTCCCAAGTTTCCTTTTCTAGCTTATGAATACTGCCATCTTGCAATCTTATTTCGAGCAAATCTTTAGAGATAAAATCTATTTTAGCAATGGTTCCATTTACATACCTGCGCTTAGCATCATTTTTAATAAAGATTACCTGAGCATGTTTTTTTAACTCAAGCACCTTTGATGTTGGATATTTATCTGGCTTAAAATCGCCTTCAATGGTGGCTTCAAAGAAAAAACTAGTATAAGGTAATTCTAATAAACGCTTCTGATTTTCGGCATTTGCTATATAATTGGTAGACGCTAAATTAATCACAAACTCATCGCGCTTAGGAATATAATTTGGAAAATATCTTTTGTTTAATGCAGCTAAAGAAGCATCCGAAACCCTGCCAATTCGCACTTCATCTAATAGCCTTACAAACTCCAAGTCAGACTTCTGCCTATACGATTTCTGAAACTCAAAATAAATGGGATTCGATTCTCTATAGGCAATAGAATCAAAGAAATACTCACTTTTATAAACATCCGAAAACACAAATTTCTCTACCTCATCTTGCAAATTTACCACAGGTGGCAACTGAAAAATATCTCCCACAAATATTATTTGCTTGCCTCCAAATCTCTTAGAAGGATTTCCCCCATTTATGCGCAACGAAAAATCAATACCCTCCAAAATATCAGAACGCAACATAGAAACCTCATCTATAACAATTACCTCTGTACTTTGAATAAGCTTATATTTTTTAGAATTCGGCTTGAACCTAAACACCTCTTCGTCGTTAGGCATCATAGGCTTTAGCGGAAAAAGAAAAAACGAATGAATGGTTTGTCCGCCCACATTTATGGCAGCAATTCCCGTAAAGGCCAATTTTAATACACGCTTTTGCGTATGCGTAGTAAAATATTGGATAAATGTCGACTTACCCGTACCGGCTTTTCCCGTTATAAAAAAGCAATCAGAGCTCTCGTTTATTTTTTTAAATAAGGTCTGAACCAACTCATTTTTCTCATATCCATCCGGGAAAACGGAGAACCTGCTGTATAAATCGGGCAACTCTAACTCTTGCATAAAATCTAGTTGCACCAAAGTAGCTGCTTCTTCGCTGGCTATTCGAAGCAAGAAATATAGATTAGCCTCCAAATCTTTAAAAGGCTTACCTATATCAATAGAATCTCCATAATGTGCTAGAGTTTTAAAAACATAATAAACATGCGATATAAACTTGCTAAAATCCTCCGGGAACTTATCAATGTGTTTTAGTAAAGATTCTTGCGACAACTGTATTCCAACAAAATGTAGAAAAGGCAATATTTTTTGAATCAATACATCCTGCGAAAGCTCGTCTTTCTTTAAGTAAATAGCATGAAAACCCTCAGGAAAATGAGCAGGATAAGCATCATCTGTTTTACCATAAAACAACTGATGTGCATAATGAGATTTAAATACCTTTGATGTTCCATCTACCAAACCACACTCTAAAAACAAACCCTCCCACTTTCTTTCAATTTCTCTGATGGTATACGACATGCTGCAAAATAAAAAAATTAAGGAATAAAATAACAGTAAAGTTAAGTAAGTTAAATTTTCTTTGAACCTTTTGATTATTGAAGGGTATAAGAATCAAAAAAAACAACATGAAAAACAGTATCATACTCCTTTTAAGTTTAGTGTTTTTTGCAAGCCTTAGCGCCCAAAATCCAGAGCCCATCTACAGTTTTGCGGCCTATGTAAAACCGAGCGAATATTACAAACAACAAGCAGAATTATGGAAGAAAGAAACTCAGAAGAACCCAAGCAATTCTTACGCTTGGTTTAATTATTATAGAGCCACCCGTAATTTGGTTCGAACCGACACTACTGATAAAAGAAGCAACGAAGCCAAATACAAACAGCAAGAAGACATTGTAAATGAAATGGAGAAAATAGTACCTCAAAGTTATGAATTCAACTTAGCCAAATGGATGCATCATGGGCAGAATTTTGCCTACATAGATTACCTCAAAAAAGCAAACGAATTAGGTTCAGACAGAAGCGAACATTTATCTGATATGGCGGGCTGGGGCGAGATTGAACGCGACAGAAACAAGCGAGATCTGTACTGTAAAAAATGGTTGGATAAGGGTCCGGTTTCACCAGGTTTACTCTACTATAATTATAATACGTTGATGAGCTTAAAGCCTAATGCTATACTGCTTACATTTGGTGATAACGACACGTATCCAGA
>JAKRSG010000233.1 GCA_022402405.1 Bacteroidia bacterium
CTTCGCGTGCAATGTAAATTCTACCTTTAATGCCCAGCTTTTTGCAATAAGCTAAGTGGTGACCAACATATTCTTCTGCATCAAAAATGGGGGTATAAAAATAATAAGCCAATACCCAATAAACTGATTTCTTTTCCATAATCACCTGCAAATTTAGGCATATTTTGAAATCTGCTAACACAAAATGCTTTTAATTGCCCAAAACTGATTTTTTTCATGAATTGGAGGGAATTGGTCCATAGTCCATGGACCATAGACGATAGTTTTTGTTCCTTCAAAATTCGAAATTCAGCATTCCGTGTTCGACATTTCTTTGCTTTCGAATTTAGAATTTCGAATTTTTTCCCCTTAGTTGTCAATTACAATTTTACGTACCAGATTTTTGTTATTTTGCTGTATGCTTAAAAAATAAATTCCATTGGGGAGCTGCGAAACCTGTATGGCGTTATTGCTGGCGTCTACGGTGTTTTCTAGCCATAGTTTTCCTAAAATATCTGTCATTTTAACAACTGCTGGGCTAGTATTTTCTAATGAAATAGTAACAAAACTTTGTGCTGGATTTGGAAAAACAATAAGCCGTTCTTCTTCTTGAGAATTTTCTGCCAGGTTCGTTTTTAATTCACTCATCGGTCTGAACCAAACATCTTTGCTGCCCCCCAAATAGAGCGTATCATTGTCGACAAAAAAAGCACTAATCTCCATATTGGGTAGATTACCGGAGAAAGGATAAAAAGGTGCATTTAAATTTTCACAAAAATACACTCCCTGACCATTGCTTGCAGCCCAAAATAACTTATCGTTATGTGGATGAATGGCACTAATATTTCCTAATTTTTGGGTGCTATCCAACGGTATCCAATTATTAAAAGAATCGTTTAAATAAAATATACCATTGCTAGTGGCAACCAATAATTTTTCTTTATAAACGCATGCTTTATTAAAAATTTCATCTGATAAATTAAGTTCAATTATATCCCAAATTCCACTAGCCCTATTTAAAATATAAATGGTATTGCGCGAGAGCGTGAATAATTTACCTTTATAAGAAATTAGGTCAGTTATTTGATTATCATTCACACCTGAACCAATCTTCACACAACTTGCGTTTTTAATTGAAAAGGCCATACATTCTGCTTGGTTAATAAAAAATATCGTATCGTTTTCAAAGGCAGATTGCACAAAACTCTTTCCAGCCAATAAGGGGTGTAATTCTGCCCAGGTATTAGATGTAATTTCTTTTTGAAAAGCACCAATATTATTTGAGGTATAAATAATATTTTCTTTTATAAATATTTTTTTCGGACTATTTTTAGGCATAATATGCTGGTATTGGCCAGTTAAGTCAGACTCCACTATGCCAAACCAATAACTACTGGTATATACTTTATTGTTTGCCTTAGCAAGACCATTAACTTGTATAGCAGATAAATTATTACCAAGCTTTTCCCATTTAAAATCAAGGGTATCTAAAGCATAAACACCCGTTGTGGTAAAAGCAACTATTTTGTTGTTAAATTTATTAATCTGATATTCGGAGTTTACAAGTGTATCTAAATGCAAGTAATTCCATGATTTCCCGTTGTCTCCTGAAACATAAATACCTTTGTTTAATTGGCTTATAAATAAAAATCTACCTATGCTCTGAATATCGTGCACAAATTGTATTGGCATATTTTGACCATAAGTTAACCAAATACTATCTAATCCATTAAATTCAAATATTCCTAAATTAGTTGATACTAAAATAGACTCTTGGTGTTTTACTAATCCATACGTAGTAGTACTTTTATTATTAATTTTCCAAGCAAAACGTTTCCAAACTTCATTTTTTGATGCGTTTCTATAGTATATTCCCGTATTAGATTCTTGAATTTCCATAGTATCCAAATTATAAATTTTTCTTGGACTATGAAACTGTAAAAAATCTATTCCTAATGTATCTGGAGTCCATGTTTTCCCGTTATCGTCTGAGTATTGCATCCTTACTCCCTCCATCGCACCAACATAAATTCTATTAGTTTGCGGATTGAACAAAACTAAATTTACTTTATTCGCGTTTATAATTGTTTCAAAATTAACAAAATTCTTGCCAGCGTCTTTTGAGATATAAATATTATTTCCAAAGCTTTCTAGAATAAAAACAAAATTTTGATTTTGTACGATAGATCTTACTCCGATATCTTTTTTGATAAAATTAGTAATAATAGGCTCCCAATTATTACTATTTTTATCTAATCTAAAACAATTATTTTCACCAATATTCACTAAAATCTGATCTTCATTTAATGAGTAAAATCCGATTCTTGCTAAATTTGTAGCTATATTTTTCCATTGAGCATTAGTGTTAAAGTGAATTAATAATAAAAAAGATATAATTTGCGCTATTTTTTTCATGATAATGTAATTTAAAAAGCCAGCTTGTGTATAGCAAGCTGGCTAATGTGGTTTAATTTAGCTATTCGCAAGGATCTAATCTAAGTGTTACTTTAGAACCATTACTTGATATATGGAACACAAAGCAATCGCAAGGAGGAGGATTTCGTGGCACCAAAACTGTTGTGCCGCTGGCATTTGGTAATAGTGTCATGTAGCCGCTCATGGATCCAAATTTTAGGTAAACTCCCGTGCTTAATATAACATATTCATATGTACTTGGGTCATCAATCGATGGTAAACCCCAATATGTAAATAATTCAAAATTGGTAATACTACCATTTTGCCCTGGCCCTAAAACGAAATTAACTTCTGGTGTAACTATATTATCAATAGCACCAGTATTTTTGTTTCTTCTACCCACATGAAACCAATTATGAAATTCTGCTGAGCATCCTGTGTTATTAATTGTTTCAAATCTAATAGTACCATCAGCTTCACCAGGAGGTGAAATAACAACTGGAACATCAAAAGGGTAATGGTTATATCCTTCTGGTGGGTTATTAGGTGGCGGTTGGGTAAAGGCCATTTGCGAAATTAATAAGAAGAAAATGGCTAAGAAAAATTGCGGGTACCATTTAATGTTAATGGTTTGGTTTGGTTTGGTTTGGTGTTTCATGGTATTATTTTTTTTAAATGAAAATCAAAGTTATAAACCGATTTTTGAAAAGGCAAGCGTAAGAAAAAATTAAGTGAAATTTGACATTTGTCGTAGGTTCACTTCAGCATCGTATGTTGGACATTTTGGGCTGCTGGTATCCTACCCTAAAGCTTCGGTTAACAAAGGCTGCTGGCCTCTGGCTCCTAGCAGCTGGCTTTTTAATCCTTCGAAATTCAACATTTTGGGCTGCTGGCCTCTGGCTCCTAGCAGCTGGCTTTTTATTCCTTCAACATTCGACATTCAGCGTTCGTTGTTCGACATTTCCTAGCTTACACTCAAATTTTCGGATTTCGAATTTAATATTTAGATTTTACTATATTTACAATCACAATAGCTTACCAAGTGTAATGAATAAACTTGCCCTATGAAAAATCTACATAAACTTTTGTTCATTTTATGCCTAATGCCTTTGAGCAGTTTTGCCGAGGGTGATAGCACAGCTAATAATATTAAGCGAAACAATTTTGGGTTTTCATTGGGTATCGGAAAAACTTATCCATCATTTAATACTGATTATGACTATGATGTTATTAGTGGAAATAGTTGGAATTTTAGTTTTTTCTATGAAAGAGTTTTGAATAAAAAATTCTCTTTGTTAGGCGAAACACAATTGGTTGTTAATTATAAAACAGGTTTTGAGATTTATAGAAATAACTTACCTTTAAATAGAAAAGATGACTTTTTGCGAATTTTAATTTACCCTAATTCAAATATAAATTTTTCGATAGGAATGAAATACAATTTACTACATCCTAAGAGCAAGAAAAATTTAGTAAGTGCTGATATTTTGTTGGCATTTACTAGGTCTTTTCTTTCCATTTGGCGTCATGAATCTATTTCAAAATTCCCATATTCTCCACATCCAGAAGAGTCAGACATGGTTAACTTAGGCTTTTTAAAACTCAATTTATCTAAACGGATTAATATAAGTAAAAAGCTTTTTATTTCACCCATGCTTAGTGCTCAATTTTTGTTAAACAATATAAAATCGCCCGAAATTAAAGTATGGTCGCAAGATTATTCAGATAAAGAATCTCGCTTTAGATTCAATACATTTTTATATGGATTTCAAATAGGATTTTAACTATTGGTGTTCGGTATTTTTGGCTTCTGGCCTATTAATCCTTCGAAATTCAACATTCAGCATTCGGTGTTCTACATTTTTTGCTTCTGGCAGCTGGCTTCTGGCCTCTAGCTTTTTATTCCTTCGACATTCGACATTCAGCATTCGATGTTCGACATTTCCTAGCACACACTCAAATTTTCGGATTTCGAATTTGACATTTCGAATTTGGTTTTTATCCCTTTTCTTTGCAGGCAAGTTATGGGAAGAATATTGGCAATAGATTTTGGAACAAAGCGCTGTGGCTTGGCTGTTACCGATCCCATGCAAATTATTGCCAGTGGTATGGCAACGCAACGCACGCACGATATGTTGCCTTTTTTGAAAGATTACTTGAGCAAAGAAACTGTTGATTGCGTGGTGGTAGGTAAACCGCTGCAAATGGATGGTTCCGATTCTGAATCGGCGGTACATGTCGAAAAATTTATATCTTTGCTCGGCAAAAATTTCCCAAATTTACCTATCAAGCGCATAGATGAGCGACTAACTTCTAGGATGGCACAGGCGGCTATGCTGGAGATGGGACTCAAAAAATCGGATAGGCAAAAGAAAGGAAATGTTGACCAGATAAGCGCGGTACTTATTTTACAAACGTATTTAGAAACAAAATTTTAATAAACATATACATCAGAATGATTCTCCCAATAGTAGCGTACGGCGATCCAGTATTAAGAAAAGTGGGTTCAAACATAGATAAGGATTATAAAGACCTAGATAAACTTATAGAAAACATGTGGGAAACCATGTACAATGCCCATGGTGTTGGTTTAGCCGCCCCGCAAGTTGGTAAAGCTATTAATTTGTTTTTGGTTGATACTTCTGCTTTTGAGGATGAAAATTACCCTGAAATGAAAAAGGTTTTTATCAACTCAGAAATTATTGAAGAATGGGGCGATAAATGGGATTATGAAGAAGGATGTCTCAGTATTCCGCATATTCGCGAGAAAGTAAGCCGACATGCCGAGTTGAAATTAAAATACCAAGATGAGAATTTTGAGTGGCACGAAGAAACTTTTAGCGGAATTGCAGCTAGGGTTATTCAGCATGAGTACGACCACTGCAAAGGAAAATTGTTTGTTGATTATATTTCTGAGTTAAAACGCAGATTAATAAAGAATAAGCTTATTAATATCTCCAAAGGTGGCGCCCGCGTAGATTATAAAATGCGCATACCTAACGCTCGCTAATTTCCTTTATTTGTAGAATAATTATGACTATTTGCAAATTATGCAAATAGTTTTTTCATTTTTTCTTCAAAATCATTTGAAGGCTATCTGTGTTTTGACTTTATTCGCAAGAGTTAATCAAAAATAAATGGAGCAGAAATTTAACTTAAATTATTCCTTTCCTTCTTTACATCCTTATCTAAAGAATGTAGCCAAAAATATAAAATCTCCGGATAGCGTTTACTTAATGGAGAAAAAGAAAGATAAATATCAAGAGATAACTTATCAGCAAGTAATTGATGAAGCCAATGCAATTTCTGCATTTTTTCATCATCATAATTACCAAAAGCAAGATAGGGTTGCTTTAATTATTGAAAATTGTCCGGAGTATATTTGTTTCGACCAAGGATTAATGCAATTAGGTTTGGTTAATGTGTCTATTTATCCAACCTTATCAGAATCTGAAGTAGCCTATATTATCAACGATTCTGGCGCTAAAGCTATTTTGGTGGGTACTCCATTTTTGTTAAAGAAAATTAATAAAATAAAATCTTCTTGTCCGAACCTAGAGAAAATTATCATCGCTTTTGATACAGATAAAAAAGAAGAGGGTATCATCAGTTATGCTGAAATGATTAGCCTTGGTTCAGACCTATACAAAACTACACATGCAGCTATAGACGAGCGTTGTGCTGGGGTAACAAGAGATGATTTATCTTGTTTGTTATATACCTCTGGAACTACTGGAAAACCAAAAGGAGCCATGCTTACTCACGATAATTTTTTAAGTGATTTAGAGATGGCTTTGGAGTTGGTTTATATTGTAAGTAAAGACTTCGTGTTTTTGTCGTTTTTACCAATGTGTCATGTTTACGAGCGCACGGCAACCTATTATTTAAGTACGGTTGTAGGAACTCAAATTGCCTTTGCACAAAGTTTAGAGGCGCTAACTTCAAACATACAAGAGGTAAAGCCAACGGCAATTTTAACAGTGCCGCGTTTGTTAGAAAGAATTGAAGAGCGCGTAAGAAAAAATGTTACGTCGAAAGGCGGATTAAGTCTAAAGATATTTAACTGGTCGATTAAAAAAGGTGAGGAGAGACGTTTATTAAAAGAGGCCGGCAAAACACCAGGACCTTTGTTAAGTTTACAATTGAATATTGCCGAAAAATTAGTTTTCTCTAAAATTAAAGAGAAGTTGGGCGGTAATATGAAAATCATGATTAGCGGAGGTGGCGCCATGCCGCAGCATGTAGGCGAGTTTTTTGGCAACTTAGGTGTATTGGTTTGTGAAGGATATGGCTTAACAGAAACCTCTCCATTGGTTACCGTTAACGAGCCGCACCGTCAGGTTTTTGGTGCAGTTGGTAGAGTAGGAAGGTTAAACGAAGTGGCTATTCAAAATCCGGATACCAAAGAAATAATTACCATACAAACCTTTGATTCGTTTGATCCTAATTTTGAGTGTGCCGAAGGTGAAATTTTGGTCAGAGGCAGAAACGTAATGAAAGGCTATTGGAACTTACCAGAAGCCACTGCCGAGGCTATTGATAAAGATGGTTGGTTACATACAGGAGATGTAGGTAAATTCTACAAAGGCTACCTAAAAATTACAGATAGGATCAAGAATATTTTAGTAAATTCTTTTGGTAAAAATGTATATCCAACGCCTATCGAAAACACCTATTTAAAATCTAATAAAATTGAACAAATCTTCTTAATTGGCGATAAACAAGAATATTTAACCGCCATTATTGTGCCTTCGAGAGAAGAAATGAAAGAAACCTTTGGTTTTAAAGACGATTATTTTGAGCAGGCTGATGATTTTATTAGAGAAGAAGAAATCAGAAAATGGATAGAAACAGATTTACACAAGTACGAAAAAGAGTTGGGTAAATTTGAGCGCGTAAAACAATTTGCTGTTAAGCGCAAATTATTTACTCTAGAAGCCGGCGAGATGACCCCAACACAAAAGGTTAAGCGCAAATTTGTAGAGCAAAAATACGCCGAAGAAATAAAGAAAATGTACGTGGTGTTGGTGGATTAATCTTTCCACCACTCCATTTTTACATGCTCAATATCGGCTTCCCAAAAGTTTTCTCCCTTTGGTTTAAACCCAAATTTAGCATACAAAGGTGCGGCCGTTAATTGGGCGTGCAGGTATATTAGTTTGTTGCTATCTTTTAATTCATTTAATAAGGTCTGAACCAAAGCTGAACCAACGCCTTTATTTCTGGCTTTATCTAACACAGCGAATCGTTCTAGTTTGTAGCCATTTTCCGTTTCTCTGATGCGTGCTGTTCCAACCGCTTCATCGTTTAATTTGGCTAAAAAATGAACGGATTCCTCTTCAAATTCCCATTCTATTTCCTCCGGACAGTTCTGTCCGATCACAAAAACTTCGCGGCGAATAGCCCATGCTGTCTGTAATTCAGAATCATCTGAAACTTTTTGAACCTGTATTTTCATTTTTTTTAAGGTTGTTTTGTAAAAAAATGTAAGTTTGCGCAGCAATTATACCTTAAATATGACAAAAATAGCCGAATTATTGGGCGACAGCGCCGAATTATTATTAAACCACGAGTGTAAAACTATTTCTAAAAATCAATTACACTTACCTGGTGGAGATTTCTTAGACCGTGTATTTATGCAAAGCAACCGCTCACCTCAAGTTTTGAGAAGCTTAGCATCTATTTACAATACAGGTAGATTAGCCGGAACTGGATATGTATCTATTTTACCGGTAGACCAAGGAATTGAGCACAGTGCTGGTGCATCATTCGCTCCAAACCCTGCTTATTTTGATCCAGAAAACATTATTAAATTAGCCATCGAAGGCGGTTGTAATGCAGTAGCTTCTACTTATGGTGTATTGGCTGCTTGTTCTAGAAAGTATGCGCACAAAATTCCTTTCATTGTTAAGTTAAACCACAATGAGTTTTTAAGCTATCCAAATAAGTTTGATCAAATTATGTTTGGTTCGGTAGAAGAAGCTTGGAACTTAGGAGCAACTGCTGTAGGTGCAACCATTTATTTTGGTTCAGACGAAAGTGGAAGACAAATACAAGAAGTAGCTGCTGCTTTTGAGCGTGCACATGAGTTAGGTATGGGAACCATTTTATGGTGCTACACACGTAACAATGCGTTCAAAAAGGATGGTGTAGACTATCATACTGCTGCCGATTTAACTGGTCAGGCCAACCATTTAGGAGTAACAATCCAAGCAGATATTATTAAACAAAAATTACCTACTGTTAATGGTGGTTATACAGCTTTAAACTTTGGTAAAACTCATAACAAAGTTTATACAGAACTTTCATCTAACAACCCAATAGATTTAGCTCGTTACCAAGTAGCTAATTGCTACATGGGCCGTCAGGGTCTAATTAACTCAGGTGGAGAAAGCAAAGGAGCATCAGATTTAGCAGAAGCGGTAACTACTGCTGTAATCAATAAGCGTGCGGGCGGACAAGGATTAATTTCTGGACGTAAAGCTTTCCAAAAGCCATTAAATGAAGGTGTAGCTTTATTAAACGCTATCCAAGATGTATATTTGGATAACAGCGTAACTATCGCATAATACCAAATTAAGTTTATAAAGAAAGCTTGTTTCTAGCAATAGAGACAAGCTTTTTTATTTCTAATTGAGGAATATCTTATTTAAAATATCGAGATCCCTCGCTCCACTGCGTTACGCTCGGGAAGACATTTTTGAATGGTTTAAAGGCAGTGGGCTTGGAGGCAGCTCTGCTGCCTCCAAGCCCACTGCCTTTTTAATAAGCGAATATCCGCGTCATTCTGAGCGTCAGCGAAGAATCTCAATTCAGCAAGCTTTTTTATTGTATATTATTCTCCAAAGCAAACTTTACAATGCCGGCAGCATTCTTTAGGTTTAGCTTATGTAAAATATTCTTTCGATGTGTGTTTACCGTAAATACGCTGAGGTAAAGTTCTTCGGCAATTTGCTGACTGTTTTTGCCACTTACCAATAGCTTGATTATATCCAATTCGCGACGAGTAAGACTATGAATTTTGGATAAATCCATATCACATTTTTCGCTTGTAGGTACTAGTTCTTTACTGATATATTTTTTGCCTTCTTCGGCATATTTTATAGCATTAAGAATTTCGGCTTTACCTGCGTTTTTAAGTACATATGCACTTGCCTCTCCTTGTAAAAATTCATTTACAAATTGCGCATCACTAAACATGGTTAAAATAATTACTGCACAATTTGGATAATTTTCTTTAATCCATTTGCAAACTTTAAGTCCATTTTCTCCCGGCATATTTATGTCTAAAATAGCTATGTCGAAATGAGCCTTAGTGAAAGCATGCATAACCTCCGTTCCTGAGTTTACTTCTGCTGCAATTTTATATTCATTGTTTCCGGTAAACACTAGTTTTAATCCGGCTAAAAACAATTGATGATCATCTGCAATTAATATCCTTTTCATACATACAAATCTAATTTACGGGTATTTCGATGGTAATAGATGTACCTCGATCTTTCATAGAATCTATTTGCATTTTTCCTGATAAGGCTTCCACTCTCGACTTAATAGAAATAATGCCAATGCCCGAATGTATGGTTTTTTCTGGATTAAATCCAATTCCGTTATCTTCCAAAATAAGAGATAAATGTTTGTCTAACATAATTAATTGAATGTTGGCTTTACTAGCATTGGCGTGCTTTATAACATTATTAAGAAGTTCTAAAACAATGCGATAAACATGTAACTCTATTTCCTTATTTTTTATATTCTTTAATCCGAATGTATCTAAGCTAACCTCCAAACTTTTGTGTTTACTTAATTTTTGAATATCAGATTTAAGGGTAGCATCTAATCCAAAGTGTTCTATACCTGCAGGCAACATATTATGCGAGATATCACGCAATTCTCTGCAAGCATAATCTACCATTTCTAATAGTCCGTTATAGGCCTTCCACTCAAACGCTGATAGTCCTTTGCTCTCTAAGTTTAACGATTCTACATTTAACTTTAACGTAGCAAGCAAGCTACCCAATCCATCGTGTAGCTCCTGCGCCAAACGCCTTCTTTCGCGCTCTTCACCTTGTATAAGCGCCAGGTTTATTTCGTTTTTTTTATTCAGTAATTCGCTTGTTTTCTCTTGTATTTTTCTCTCTAATTCTTGGTTAACACTCTCTTTAATTTGCGTCATTTCTTCCAAGTTTTCTATCACAACAGCTTGTGCTTTTTCATTCTCTTCTTTAAATATTTTTACCCTATCTAACATGGCAATAGAAAGCATTACACATTTTATGATAAGCGCATATAGCACCAAATTATTCGTAAAAACATTATCTGTATTGTTGTTTATAGAATAATAAACCATAAGTCCGATACTAGCTGTAGCCGCAAAAAAGCTCAAGGCAAAAAATCTTGCAATCTTAATTTTACGAAGCATGTAATAAGCACCTACCACAAACAATAATCCGTAATCGAGCGGAATTAAATAGTACAAAATACCCATGCCAAAATCTAACATTTGGTCTGAACCAAAAGATAAAACTACTGATAAAACGCCCACTGAAAACAAGATTCGAAATGGCCATAATATCCATTTTGAAATGCTTTTACTGATAAACAACAAGGCAAAATAGAGCCCAATAATAATGGCTAAACCCATAAAAATGGGTACACTTCTATTGTTTAAATAATTAGTATTTGGCCATAAATAAGCATAATCTATGCCTCCAACAGCAAATTGGGTAAGGGTAAGAAAAAGAAGATACAAGGCCAAAAATAGGAAAGGCTTTTCTTTAATAATATATGCCAAATAGAAATAAAATAAAGTTAGGGTCAATAAAATTCCATAAAATGTGCCTAACAATAAATCTTTAGATGAGCTGCTGGAAATAAATCTATCAACCGATTTGATAGTAATTGGAATATGCATTTTTCTGCCATCAGAATTGCACCTAATAAATAATGAATAATATTG
>JAKRSG010000234.1 GCA_022402405.1 Bacteroidia bacterium
TTCTCGAAGTTTTGATTGTTATAATATTGAAAAGCCAATTGTGTTAGGCCTTCTGCGCTGCATGTAATATTTGGGATAAACTGAGCATTTGGGTGCTTTAGAATAGGTTCGCATTTATCTGAGCCATTTCCAAAAAAGAGGCAAGGGGTATTTTCAAGAAATTCTGAAAAGGAATCTGGCTCTATAATTACCGCTTCAGTTGGTTTAACTTCTGCACCTTGTGAGCTAAAAATGGCCGAATACACTTCCATTCTTCGAGCGTCTATCATGGGTATGAACAGTGCGTTTTCAGGTGTTTGACTTATTTTTTTTAATGCCATTTTGGTTAAACTCTCCAAAGTATTAATAGCCAATAATGGAATAGATAATGCGTAACATAGTCCTTTTGCCGCTGCTGTTCCTACTCTTAATCCGGTATAACTCCCAGGACCTTTACTTAATGCTACTGCCTGTAAATCCTCTAATTGTATATTTGCTTGCTCGAGGATATTTTTTATCATCACATGCAATTCTGCCGCGTGAGCATTGCCATCAGGGTGTTCGAGCATAAAGGTGCACTGCCCATCTTGGGAAAGCGCAACTGAACAAACACTAGTAGCCGTTTCTATGCATAAAATGTTAATCATTCAGCGGCAAAAGTACAAATAAGGGGTTTATTTTTATGTGAGTATTTATCTGTTTTTCTCATAAACCCGATTTAACTTGGTTTGAACCTAAAGTAAATTACATAGGTCATAGAAAAAATATGTAACTTGCGGCCTCAATATGTCGAAACGTTGGATAGCTAAAATAGAGCCAGATAAAGAGGTAGTAGAAACACTTTCTAAGGCAATAAACCTTAATAAAGTGTTAACCAGTATTTTGGTTCAACGTGGAGTCCAAACGTATGAAGAAGCAAAGAAGTTTTTTCGACCGCAATTAACTTCATTACACGATCCTTTTTTAATGAAGGGGATGGATTTAGCCGTAAGCAGAATTCATGAAGCCATGAGATTGTCTCAGAAAATTCTGATATATGGCGATTATGATGTGGATGGAACAACTGCAGTAGCTACCGTTTACAGTTTCTTTAAATCTAGATACCCTAGTGTAGATTTTTATATCCCAGATAGATATACTGAGGGATATGGAATTAGCTTTATGAGCATAGATTGGGCTGCAAACAATGATTTTTCGCTAATAATAGCCTTAGATTGTGGTATTAAATCTGTTGATAAAATCGCTTATGCAAACAATAAAGGTGTAGATTTTATCATTTGCGATCATCACTTACCTGGCGATGAGATTCCAGCTGCAATAGCCGTTCTGAACCCAAAACAAGCTGATTGTCCTTATCCTTTTAAAGAATTATCGGGTGCTGGAATCGGATATAAATTGATTCAAGCCTATGCCCTTAAAAATAATATTCCTTCAGCTGAGGTTGAACAATTCTTAGATTTAGGTGCTGTAAGTGTAGCGAGCGATTTGGTTCCTATTCTTGATGAAAATAGAATCATAGCTCATTATGGTTTAAGAAAGTTAAAAAATGATCCAAATAATGGTTTAAAGGCATTACTCGAAGCATATCCTGATAAACCTGAATTTGGGGTGAATGATATCGTGTTTTTTATCGGTCCTAGAATTAATGCTGCGGGCAGGATTGCTGATGCTAAAGATTCTGTTCGTCTCATGACGGCCGATTCTATGGAGGATGCTAAAAAAATTGCCTACCAAGTTAATCAGCACAATAATGAGAGACGTACTTTCGATCAAAGTATCACGGAACATGCTTTTGAGCTAATTGAGCAAGATCCTGGATTCCTTCAAAAGAAATCAACTGTACTTTTTCATAATGAGTGGCACAAAGGTGTTATTGGTATTGTTGCTAGTAGGTTAATAGAAAGGTATTACAGACCCACCATCGTTTTAACAGAATCTAATGGAATGGCAACCGGCAGTGCTAGGTCTGTGGAAGGTTTTGATTTATATAGTGCTATTGAGGCATGCAGTGAGCTATTGGATCAGTATGGCGGACATACGCATGCAGCTGGACTAACACTCAAGCTTGAGAATTTAGATAAGTTTATTGAGAAGTTTGAAACAGTAGTTGCTTCAAATATTGTTGAAAGAAGTCTTACCCCAGAAATTGAATATGATATGGAGATTCCACTTCGTACCATTACGCCTAAATTTTTCTCAGTCCTGAAGCAATTTGCACCATTTGGTCCGGGCAACCTTAATCCTGTTTTTATGAGCAAAGGTGTGTGGGATGTGGGCGATGCTACCATAGTTGGGAATAATCATTTAAAACTCAGTTTAACTCAAGAAGAGGGTGGCAGAATATTTAAAGCAATTGGCTTTGGTTTAGGTGAACATTACGAAAAGGTTTCTCAGGGAATTAGCTTTGATATATGCTTTACCATTGAAGAAAATCATTTTAATGGTCATGTAAATCTTCAGCTTAATATTAAAGATATTCTCTTCAAATAGTGTTTTTTTAACTACGAAGGAACTAAGGAACAAAGAGGAATAAACACAAAGGAACTAAGGAACGAAGAGGAGTAAACACAAAGGAATAAATGCTTAGTTCCTTAGTTCCTTAGTTCCTTAGTAGTTTAACAGCACATACTTTGAAGCACCATTACGCTAAAAACTTGCTCCAACTAATCTCTTTGGCCAGTATTTCTCTAATCTTAGAAATTGGAATTCTTTCTTGTGCCATGCTATCTCTGTATCGTATAGTTACGGTTTGGTCTTCTAAACTTGCATGATCAACGGTAATACAGAAAGGAGTACCAATAGCATCTTGTCTTCTGTATCGTTTTCCTATGGCATCTTTTTCTTCATAGAAGCAGTTATAATCTACTTTAAGGTCTTTTAAAATCTCTCTAGCTACTTCAGGTAAGCCATCTTTTTTCATCAAAGGCAAAATGGCCACTTTATAAGGAGCCAAGATAGGAGGTAGGTTCAGCACAACCCTTGAGTCTTTCTTTTCTGGTGAAGTTTCTGTGGCTGGAGTAATAATTTCTTCTTCTTTGTAGGCAGCGCACAAAGTTGCTAAAAACAAGCGGTCTAATCCAATAGAAGTTTCTATAACATAAGGAATATAATTGCCATAAGCCTTTCCATTTTCATCTAAATCGGCATCAAAATATTGCATTTTTTTACCAGATAATTCTTGGTGATTGCGCAAATCAAAATCGGTACGAGAGTGAATGCCTTCCATTTCTTTAAATCCAAATGGGAAATCAAATTCAATATCTACCGCAGCATCAGCATAATGGGCTAATTTAACATGGTCGTGGAATCTATATTTGTCTGAACCAAAGCCAAGTTTTTGGTGCCATTGCATACGCATATTTTTCCAGTATTCGTACCATTCTTTTTGGGTGCCAGGTCTGATAAAAAACTGCATTTCCATTTGCTCAAACTCTCGCATTCTCATGATAAATTGGCGTGCGATAATCTCATTTCTAAAGGCTTTTCCTGTTTGGGCAATTCCAAATGGAATTTTCATTCTGCCCGATTTTTGTACATTTAAGAAGTTTACAAAAATCCCCTGAGCGGTTTCTGGTCTTAGGTAAACTTTGTCGGCTTCTTCGGCCATGGCGCCCATTTCTGTAGCAAACATGAGGTTAAACTGACGAACATCTGTCCAGTTACGGGTGCCGCTTATCGGACAAGCAATCTCGTGTTGTTCTATTAAGGTTTTAAGCTGAACCAAATTGTTATCCAGCAAAGCTTGGTCTAAGGCTGATTGCAATTCTTCAGCTTTGTTGGTTTTGCCATCTTTTTGATAACGGGCAATTTTATCTTCCAATAAATTATCTGCTCTGTATCTTTTTTTAGAGTCTTTATTGTCAATCATTGGGTCAGAAAACCCATCTATATGTCCGCTAGCTTTCCAGGTTTTTGGATGCATAAAAATGGCGGCATCTAGGCCTACAATATTTTCGTGCATTTGAACCATCGATTTCCACCAATATTGGCGCAAGTTGTTTTTGAGTTCTACACCGTTCTGACCGTAATCATAGACAGCTCCGAGGTTATCATAAATTTCACTGCTAGGAAATACAAAACCATATTCTTTGGCATGTGCCACTACTTTTTTAAAGATATCTTCACTCATTTGTGGGCGAAATTAAGCAAAAACAAAAAGGCAAACATCATTATTGTTTGGCTGTGGCAAAAAATATCAGAGGCTCGTATTTCTATAAACGAAAAAAGCCCGAATCAATCGGGCTTTTGTAAATATAGTTTGTGTTATTAAGCAACTAAGGCTTTATAATCGGCGGCCGACATTAAGCCAGACACTTCGCTTTGGTTTGCAATGCTACATTTAATCATCCAACCTTCGCCGTAGGCATCAGAATTTACTAATTCAGGAGAACCATCAAGGGCAGGGTTTACTTCAAGAACTTCACCTGTAAGTGGCATAAATAAGTCGCTCACAGTTTTAACAGCTTCTACAGTACCAAATACTTCGTGTTGAGCAACAGAAGTTCCTTTGCTTGGGATGTCTACATAAACGATATCACCCAATTCGTGTTGAGCAAAATCTGTAATACCAATGTAAGCTACATCGCCTTCTACACGCACCCACTCGTGGTCTTTTGTGTACAATAAGTTTTCTGGAAAGTTCATTTTAGTTTAATTTTTATTTCGGCGCTAAAATAAGGTTTGAACACGAAATAAAAAATGATTCTTCTGAGCTCTATAACAAATTGAACTTAAAAGCCTTTATTTCTGCATTTTTTGCTTTATGGCTTCTAGTACAGTTATGGGTAACAACAGGCAAGTAAGCGCATAAACTGTATCTTCTACGGGAATGGTAATTAAACGCACCCCAATTATTTCTTCGGGATTGTATAACACAACTGGCTCAGGGGTTACAGCTCCTGTAAGCACACCATTCACAATAAAAAAAGGAATTAAATGCACAAAATAGGCCATCCAAAAATAGCCCATGTATTTTCCTTTTATCCAGTATTGCTGAACCAATAAAATGGCTAAGGCAAGCGCAAAGTTAACAACAGTATAGGTTTTATCATGAAACAAAATTATGACCAATATGCTCCAAATGATAAATGTGTAGTTAAAGAATCTAACCTTACTTTGCCACCAATTATCATTTGTATAAGCTTTTAAGCATGCATAAATGAAGATACTTGCATAGGGTACCACTATAAAAAACGACCATTCTTCTAGCGGTAAGTCTAACACTCGGTAATCCCAAACATAGGTAGAATTAAAACTCCAAACACCGGTTCTCGTAAACCACGAATCCCATATCACAAAAAGAATTAGGTTCAGGCCAATGCCAGCAAACAAGGCGGGCCACCAGCGAAAATAAGCTACTTTTTTATCAAAGCTAAGAAAGAAGGGGCCTGCAAAAGAGGCTAACATAAGCCAAGCGTATAAACTCATTTACTGGTATTTGGATCGCGCCAATATTTAAGAGGTACAATCAACATTCCAAAATTTTCTCCTTGCTGTTTGCCCAAATGCTTGTGGTGTATTTTATGCGCCCTGCGAATGGCTTTTACATACCTATTGTTTAAATGGGTAAACAATTTAAAACGTTGGTGAATAATAATTTCATGCACTACAAAATAGGCAAAGCCATACAAAGAAATACCGATACCAATAAATAACCTAAAATCATTGTACATCAATCCGGTAATATAGCAATAGGCACTTGGCACGGCAAAAATGAGAAAGAAGGCATCATTTTTTTCAAAAAAACCTGGTTCAACTTGGTGGTGGTCTTTGTGTAAATACCACAAAAAACCATGCATCACAAACTTGTGGGTGAACCAAGCCATAAATTCCATGGCTAGAAAAGTAACGATAACAATTAGGATATTGATTAGCATAAAAAGTTTAACAATACGCAAATGTAATTGTTTGAACCTATTTAGCCAATTTTACGCTTTTGCGTTAGGAAGAAATGTGTTTAATAGTTAATGCGTTTTAAAGTTTAAGGTTTAAAGTTTAATGTTTAAAGTGGTTTGTGGGTTTGGAAGTTTGGTTTATATTTCAGACTTTGCTGAGTCATTGGCTAGTGAGGCGTGATTTTTTGTTTAATCGTTTATGCGTTTAATTGTTTAAGGAGAGCACTTCAATCAATTTTAAAAAGATTTTGTTGCATGGCGAATTTTAGAAAACTAACCGAGGTATTTTGAATACCCAATTTTTTGGCAAGTTTTGCTTTTTGTTTTTTAATGGCTTCGGCATTTAAGAACATAGTTTCTGCTATTTGAATTATGGATTTTTCTTCACAAATTAATTGTAGTAGTTCTTTTTCTTTATCATTGATAGTAAGCGTTATACCACCATCCCTCCCTGTAAAATAATTTACACGATTATTAGTTTCATTATTGCCTTCGTTGTTTTGTTTAGTCGGGTTTAATTCGTTTGTAGTCATATTTAAATAGGCTTTGGAGGTTGGAAGAATATTTTAAGCTAAATTCAATATTGTATATAAATATTGTTAATTCCAACTCATTTGCAAAATCTGCAAAATTTTTACCTGCATAGGTAACAAAAATTAAGAATTATTACCTCATGGGGTAATAAGTTGATAAATACCTTTGAATTACAATTTATTACAGCCTATGGTTAAAACACAAAACAATTTAAAGCTAAATCAAAAGTATGTCTAGTTATATAAAACAGATTTTGGTTTGGGTAATTGTATCCTTATTGATAAGCCTACAATTATTTTTTTGATTTTCGATTTAATTTATTTAATTTTAAACTTTATTTACAATGCAAAAATTAGTCACAATAGCCCTAATTATAATTTTCATGCAATTGCGTGTGCAAGCGCAAAGTGTGGGAAATGGAGGGTATGGTAATCATACGGTATCGAGTATGGAGTATACAGATAATACCCGAGCCATGATATTTGAAATAGACGATAGCAATACTGGCTACGATGAAATAGTATTAGACCCAACACATAATATAGAAGATGCCACCTATTTTTGGGCTCAATTTGTGCCAGGCACTAGTTCTAACAATAGGGTATTGATAATGAATATGGCTCAAGATGCCACACCTGCACCAACACGAAATTATCAGATAACCCAAATACAAACGGTAATAAGAAATTTTCCAAGTACAGGTTATACAACCTTATGGGTAAATAAATTCACCAAAACCAATTGGTGTTTAACGGGAAGTAGTACCTGTAAATTGCAGGCAATTTTGGTTCCACAATACGATAACTTAACCATAGATAATGCAGGAGAATTAACTTGCCACCCATGGGATGGTTATACGGGTGGTGTGTCTTGTTTTTTAACAAGAAGTACCCTAACCGTAAATGCAGGCGCTTGGGTAAATGTGTCTCAAAAGGGCTTTATTAACCCCAATACTGATGGAGGCGGTGGAAATGGTGGTACTGGGGGGCCAATGGTTGGGTCAAATCCATCAAATTTTCCAGAGAATGGTTTAAATGGAGCTTTTTCAGGGCCAAGTTATAGACCTTTAGGGCAGCCAGTAGCTTTTTTGCCTACTAACTGCAATTCGGCTCCATCAGAAAATGGTGGCCAGGGCGGTACGGGTGGCTATGCTTCTTTGGGCGGTCTTGGTACTGCTGGTTCAACTCCACAAACCCGCCTTAATCATTTAAGCATTGCCCCTCCCAATAGGGTGTTTTTGGGTAAAGCAGGCGCACAGGGTGCTGGCGGAAAAGGCGGCGGTGGCGGTGGAAGCGGTGGCAATGGCGGTAATGGAGGAAACCCTACTTTTCCAGGTGCTGATGGTATCGCAGGTACAGGCGGTAGCAATGGAGGAGATGGCGGTAATGGAGGCAGAGGCGGCGGTGCTGTTATTATTTTAGCCACTAATATTATTGTAAATGCCACCAGCGAATGGGTAGATTTAAGCGCAGAAGATGGATCCAACGCCAATCCAATTAGTTCTGTTCTAGGATATGGAGAATGTGGTAGTGGTGGCGATGGTGGCGATGCCATGTGTATTACGGGTGGCCTTATTGGTTATGGGGCAGGCGGAGTTAGAGGGCAAAGAGGCAATGGTGCCAGTGGCGGACAAGGAGGCAGTGGTGGAAGCATTGGTTCTAGTAGCATACGGGCCAGCAATACCAACCAGTTTGATAAAACTACCCAAGTAAAAAAGATAAACGGGGCAAAAGGTTTAGGGGTAGCAGGAGAGCCCATTCCAGCGCTAAGCAGCACTATGGGTGCCGATGGTTTCCCTGTAGACCCAAGTACTTGTGGAGTGAGCATAAATACTTGTGAAAAAAACCAATATACCGTATACGATTGTGCTTGCAATGAGGCATACAGGGTTTTAGCAGAAATGGATTATGCAGTAGAATACACCAATTTTATAGAGTTTCAAAATACGGGAGCATTTTCTTTATCGTATAACGATAAAAAGAATAATAATACAGTTAGCATGAGCCCCGGAGCCTATAATGTGCAATATTGTTATTATTATAAAAACAGCAATTTATTGATGGCATTTGAACGGGTGGATAATAATCCTAATACAGTTTTTAGAGCTACCCGAGGTGGGGGAGCAAATGTACCAGTATACAATGAGTACACTTATAATGTATTTTGGTGCAAACTTAATATAAACGATTTGCCTGGTTGCAGCACCATTCATTCTGATATGGGTGTAAATATAAATTTATATACAGCTGCTAGTTTTATAGCACCCAATGTAAATATATTACAAACATTACCCAAAACCACCTTATACCATATCCTAAATTACGATTATGGAACGGTTGAGTTTAATGGCACCACAACAAGTCCAGATAATAAATATAAATACGAAGATTTTACACCTTATGTAAATGAGCAGGGTAAATTATATGAAATAGCCAATTCTGGTAACGATTGCAGAAAAGATTGCTTGCCATTTGAAATGGAATGGGTTTATCCTTTTGATTTTTATGAGGGCAATGATGGATATGGCTCTGGGGGTTCTGGCCCAGGTGGTGGTTACCCAAGATTGCCCTTTATGGAGGAGATATGGGATGTGCCAGTTGCAGGCGATGATGGCGATGATGGTGAAGATGGCGAGGGCGATGATGATAACTCAGATGATGGAAGTTTTCCGCCGGGTGGCGATGATGATGAAGGGAGTTTGATGTATGTGAACAAAGTAAATGGAGCAAGCTTAAAATTTGCTTTATACCCAAACCCAAGTAGCCAATTAGTTTACCTAATTTGTAAAACACCCATGAGCGAAAAGGTTCAAATACAGGTTATGGATGTGCAGGGTAAAACCATTTTATCACAAGAAGATGTTCAGCTTGGAGCACAGGCCTACCCATTAGATATAGCATTATTACAGGCAGGAATGTATTTTGTGAAAATAACCGATGGCAATGGCACGCAAGTATTAAGGCTAGTAAAAGAATAATTGGAATCTAAGCATACATATTACAAAAAACACATAGCAGGAGCTTGGCTCCTGCTCTTGTGTTTTTATGTCCTAAATCCTAGCCTTTTGGCACAAACCAATTTAGTACCCAATGGGGGGTTTGAATTAAATCCTAATTGTAAGGAATGTTTAAATTACAAAATAAAGGAATACAATCACAATTCTTGCCTTGATGAATTTGAAAAGCCCTATTATGGATTTTGGTATCGTGCCTCTCCCATTAAGCAGGTTGTTCCTCCAAAGCACTTTTCTCGTTCAGATAAATCTTGGACTCCTGAGGATGGATATAAATGTTACAATGGTGAATTTATTAGATCTGGAAACTATTCATTGGTATTTCAACCAGTAAATTATGTAGTAAAGAAACCAATAAATAGCAATGCAGCTGAATTTGATAAAGCTGTATATGAATTTATTGGAACAGGATTAAATTCCATACTTGAGGAAGATTCAATTTATAAAGCTGAAATGTGGGTGGCAAAATATTGGATGCTAGGAAATTCTTCCTCTGGAATTGGAATGTATTTTTCAGAGGATAGTGCTTATATAGAACTTCTACCCCCTCCACTGCATGTTCGTAATGATTTACTTAAATATGATCCACCCAAACAAGCCTTAATGAATAAAATAGATAATTACATTACAGATGATTGGGTACCTACCAAACCCACTCGTAAATGGCACCATATAAGATTTTATTTTACAGCAAAGGGGATAGAAAAATTTTTAATAATAGGTAATTTTAGGTACGATACTCCCGCTCACATATTAGATGCACCCAATTTTTTTACCCAAACGCATACAGGCTCCCCGATAGTTCCTCCATTAATAAATCGAGATACTTTCCATGTTAGTCAATTTATCCTCGACGATATAAGCGTAGTAAAAGTACATAAAAGCACCCGGCGAGAGTTTCCAATTTGTCAGCCCACACCTATCCAATTTAGCATTCGCCCAGATTTTGATAGCTGCGTTTGGCACGATGGCAGTAGGCAAACGCATAGAACTTTTAGTACCCCAGGTTTGTATTGGGTAAAAAGTTTTGGCTGGACAGAATGGGTGGTAGATACCTTTGAAATAAAGTTATTTTACCCGGGTATTTATAGCAGAGATACCGTGTTAGAATTTAATACCCCATTACAAGCACCGCCAGGAATAAGCCATGTTTGGAATACAGGCGATAGCAGCAGATCTATACAAATAAAAGAGAGTGGCTTGTATTGGGTAATTACCCGTTTACCAAACTGTTTAAGGTTAGATACGTTTAAGGTAAGCCTTAAAAACCCAAAAGGCGGCAGCACCCAAATAAACTTATGCTATGGAAAAAGCTATGAAATGGGTAAACGCCCCGGCTTTAGCGGGGCTATTTGGCATGATGGGCAAATAGATAGTAGCAGAGTTTTTAATAAGAGTGGGATATATTGGGTTAGAAGCGAATACCCACCCAATATATTTGTTATAGATAGTGTAATATTAAACATTACTATGGATAAAAACAGAAACATAGATACTGGCTTTTGTTTTGGAAAAACACTGCAATTGCATACAGATAGTGGTTATACACACAGATGGAATACCCTTGATACTGGTTTTAGTATTATTGTAAACCAGCCTGGCATTTATTGGGTGGAGAAAGAAAAGGAGGGTTGCTTGCAATACGATAGTTTTGTGGTAGAGATGTTTCCTGCATTATCTCATAGTTTAAAAGATACAGGCTATTGTGAAGGGGCAAGCTTATATTTAGATGCTGGTGAGAGCAATGCTTATACTTGGGAAAATATGGATAGCAGCAGATATAGAACCATCAACCAAGCTGGATTATATTGGGTTCAAAAATCTAATATTTATTGTCCTTCGGTAGATAGTTTTGATGTAGTTGAATATGCTTTGCCTAACATTCATTTACCCG
>JAKRSG010000235.1 GCA_022402405.1 Bacteroidia bacterium
ATTCTGGCTGAACCAACGAGCTACATGGGTGAAGTTCCCATTGATGAATTACCTGTTGATTTGGATGAATTTGTTTTAACTAAAAAAGAAGATTTGGTTCAGCCCGAGCCTGAGAAAACAGAAGAAAAAATTATAGCTCCTGTGGCAGAGATAATTTCTGAAACTACCGAATCTAATGAAGAAGAGGCTCCTGAAATAACAGAGGAAATTAACGCCAATATTACAGAGACTGAACCAGAAATAGCTCCTGAAAAATGGGAACAGATTGAGCCTTTAAAAACAGATAGCGGACTGATAATAGAGGTGCAAGAAAGCAAAGAAGAGGAGCCTTTAGACGAGAGTTCAACCCCTGCACATAGTGGTCTAGACCAACCTTATGACCCAACATTAGATTATAGCAGATATCAATATCCAAGTATAGAGTTGTTGAATGATTATGGCGATAATAAAGCCAAAGTTGAAACGGCAGAACTGAGCGAAAAAACGCGGATGATTGAGGATACCCTCAAGAATTATGGTATTGGTATCAAGAAAATTTCTGCTACTATTGGTCCAACCGTTACCTTATACGAAATTATCCCGCAGGATGGGGTACGTATTGCCAAAATAAAGAACCTCGAAGACGATATAGCACTTAGTTTGGCAGCGTTGGGCATTCGTATTATTGCTCCTATTCCGGGCAGAGGAACCATTGGTATTGAAGTGCCAAATACCAATCCGGCAATGGTAAGTATGCGATCTGTTCTGGCTTCGCCCAAGTTTATTCATGCCGAAATGGACTTACCTATTGCTTTTGGTAAAACCATTAGCAACGAAGTTTTTGTAACCGATTTAGCCAAAATGCCGCATATGTTAATGGCGGGAGCTACTGGTCAGGGTAAATCTGTGGGCTTAAATGCAGTTCTGGCTTCTTTGCTTTTTAAGAAACATCCATCGCAAATAAAATTTGTATTGGTTGATCCAAAAAAAGTGGAGCTCAATATTTATAAAACCATTGAAAGGCATTTCTTGGCCAAAATACCGGGCGACCAAGATGCGATTATTACCGATACTAAATTGGTTATTCATACCCTCAACTCCTTGTGTAAAGAGATGGATGATAGGTATGATTTGCTGAAAGATGCACAGGTTAGGAATTTGAAAGAATATAATGCCAAGTTCATTAGCAGAAGACTGCCACCAACGGATAAAATTCAGCATAGATTCTTACCTTATATTGTGGTTGTCATTGATGAGTTGGCAGATTTAATGATGACAGCCGGAAAAGAAGTAGAGCATCCAATTGCTCGATTAGCGCAGTTGGCGCGTGCTATTGGCATTCATCTTATCTTGGCTACTCAGCGACCAAGTGTAAATATCATAACCGGAACCATAAAAGCTAACTTCCCTGCCAGAGTAGCGTTCAGGGTATCACAAAAAATAGATTCTAGAACTATTTTAGATGCCAATGGTGCCGATCAACTTATAGGAAAAGGAGACATGCTTTTTAGCAATGGGAATGATTTAATTCGTCTCCAATGTGCATTTGTAGATACTCCAGAGGTAGAAAAAATCACCGAGTTTATTGGCAATCAGCAAGGACGAGAGCCTTATGAATTGCCATTGGTTCAGACAGAAAATGAAGATAGCGGACCAAGCGAAGGCTTTGACCACGATAATAGAGACAGCTTATTTGAAGAAGCCGCAAAGTTGATTGTGGTTCATCAGCAAGGTTCAACCAGTTTAATCCAAAGAAGACTAAACTTAGGATACAACCGCGCAGGTAGATTAATAGACCAACTCGAAAAAGCTGGAATTGTGGGGCCGTTTAAAGGAAGTAAAGCCCGTGAAGTTATCTGCAAAACCGAAATGGAATTAGAAGAAGTTCTCAAAAATTTAAGGTAAGGCGAGTTTGGCACAAAATATGATTTTAATCCTTTTGAGAAATTTTCTATCCTACTATCAATAATTATTTAAACCTTTGCATTGTGAAAAAATTAGTAATCTTAAGCCTTAGTCTTTTCTTATTAACACCTCTTTTTGCTCAAAAAGCTAAAGTAAATGAGGCAGAAAAGCTTATGGAGCGAATCAGTAAAAGATATAAAGCATTTAAAAGTATTAAGGCAGATTTTGTATATACTATCGAAAATAAACAACAGAAAAGTCAGGAAAAACAAGTGGGCCATATCCTAATAAAAGGAAATAAATTCACGCTTGATATCGCAAATCAATTAATAATTTGCGATAATAAAACCATATGGACATACAGTAGAGAAGTAAATGAAGTTCAGGTAAGTGATTATTCACCAAAAGAAGGAGCTATTAGGTTAGACGATATCTTTACCATGTATGGAAAAGGTTTCCTATATAAAATTATAGAAACTAAAAAGGAAGCCAACAGAGAATTAGTTTATTTGGAGCTTACACCTAAAGATAAGAAGAAGAAATTTTTCAAACTAAAAGTTACTGTAGACAAAACAAATCAAACCGTTTTAAGCACTCAAGTTTTCGAGAAAAACGGAAGTATACATAACTACAGCGTAACTAATCAAGTACCCAACTTAACTTTTGAAGATAAGAAATTTGTGTTCGATCCTAAAAAATATCCAGGAGTAGAAATTATAGATTTACGTTAAAAGCCGCCACTACCAGCATCAATTTTTACTGGAGATTTAGGTTGAGTTGGGGTATCCTCTACAATGCCTTTAATAATCAACTGCACGCTACCGGTTTCAGAATTAGATTGAACGGTGATGCCTTTAGAAAAGGCTCCTCTAAACGAACCCGCGTTGTAGATAGCTTTAATTTTAGATTTTTGTCCAGGCATAATTGGCTCTCTTGGCCATTCTGGAGTAGTGCACCCACAAGCCGGTTGCACATTACTTAGCACCAAAGGCACTTTACCTTTATTAGTAAAAACGAACTCGTGCATTACGGGTTTACCGTCGAAAATTTTACCAAAATTGTGCTCAACAGACTCAAACTGGATAATCGCCTTTGGTTCGTTGGTTGTATTTTGGGCTGAACCTATTAAGCAGGTTAAAATAAATACAGATAGAATTACTAATTTTTTCATGAACAATAAATAAAAAAGCCTGCACAAATATACTTTATGCAGGCTCTAATTTAAACAAGAATTTTTATTTGTTTTCGGCTGGCTTAACGTCGCCTTTTAAATATAAAATTACAGTTGAGTTTTTAGCATTACTTACAACCGTTACACTCTTGGTAAACGGACCAGGAGAAGCTGCGTTATAAGTTGCTTTTACGTAACCTGTTTTACCAGGCTTAATAGGTTCTTTAGTCCACTCTGGAGTGGTACAACCACAGCTAGCGGCAGCATTAGTAATAATTAATGGAGCTTTACCTGTATTTGTAAACGTGAACTCGTAAGTGGCAGGTACTCCTTGAGGGATGCTACCAAAATCATGTGTTTCTTTTCCAAATTTCACTTCAGCTTGTTTAGCATCTGGCTGTACATCCTGAGCTTTAACATCGCTGATAAACATTGCTCCTAGAGCAATCATAGTGGTTAAAATTAATTTTTTCATTAGTTTATTGTTTTTTTTACGATTAATTCTTTATCAATATCCGTTCCAAAAATACGCTTGAAATTGGGGAATTCAAACTTATCTTACTTAATTTTTTATTAAAAATAGGATAAACCTTATTTAACTTAAATAACTTCATAATTCTCAAAATGTTTGTGGGGATTTATACAAAAAAAAGAGTGCCGACTCATTTCTGAATCGGCACTCTCAAAAAAATCAAAGGAATACTTATTCTTTAATTAGCTTACGAGTTACAACAGTTTCTCCTTTAGCTACCTTGATAACGTAAATTCCAGTAGTTAATTTATTTAAAGCAGGAATGTTAATACCAGCTTCACCTGCTACTTGGCTTAGTGTTCCTTTATAGCAAACTTTACCAAATAGATCTACTATTTCAACCTGAACCGAAGCATCTTCAGAAACAGCAAAACCTAAATTGATTTGATCTTTGAACGGATTTGGATACACAGAAATATCCTCTGAAGCCTCACCAGTAAAGTCTACCATGCGAGCAGGAGAATATTCGAAGCTTCCATCTCTATCAATCATTTTTAAGCGGTAATAAACATGTTTGCCTGCAAAGATTTGAGCAGCGTTTTTGTCGTCGAATTGGTAAGCTA
Source organism: Bacteroidia bacterium (assembly GCA_022402405.1). Classification (GTDB taxonomy): domain Bacteria; phylum Bacteroidota; class Bacteroidia; order UKL13-3; family UKL13-3; genus B1. Next base: position 4,151 of record JAKRSG010000235.1, read on the forward strand.
ATGGCCTGCTAGAATTTCCGGCAGCAGCTACCTCTCCTATTTTCATAAAACGTTTAGCGTCTTCTGCACGCTCAACCTCAAACACCTTGCTATTTATTTCGCTAACAGTATTCCAAGCTAGTAATGCATCTTCGCCATTACGCATAGCTTCAAACCTAGCAAGTGTAACAGGTAGAGGAGCAAAGTCTGTTGTACCTGTAAAATCACCTAAATTATCAGCTATACCTAATACTCCAAAGTTAAAGTTAACAGTATCTACGGCTGTCATGGTTGAACCAAAATGTCTCCAAGTACCAGCTGCTGAAGATGTTTTTTGAGCTAACTTAATGTCCGACATGCTTGGAACTGTACCTAACATATTAGGATCAAAAGTTAATGTTACATCATACGAATACAATGAACCGCCATTTGGAGTAAATCTCCAGAACACATCCATCATTTCTGCATTTGGATTGTTTCCATTATTGGTTGGATCAGACACTAAAGCACCTGTATGATAAGTTGCGCTAATTGAAGTTGGTAGAGTTCCACTGAAACCCCAAACAATCTTAGCTACTGTATCGCCATATGAGATAAAGCTTTGTGTATTACCACCACCAATGGTACCTACGATAGACATTGGAGCAGGGTTAACAGTTGGAGTTATTTCGTATGCTCCAATGTCTGGTGCTCCTGTGTTTACTGCTGTACTTCTGTTGGCACCTGTAATGTCTCTGTTTACAAACATAGTTTGTTGTCCGCGACCATTAGCAGCCCAAGCAGTAGCATTGTTTACAGCTGGTCTTAAGTTTGAAGAAGATGTGAATGCGATATCAGCAAACAATGATCTTCTATCTGTATTAAAGTTAACTGCATTTCTGAAGGTATTGTAAATAGTACTATTGGCATAGTTTAATCCATTTACAAAGGCAAAGTTAGCACCTCCTGAATAGTAAAGGTTATTATCGGCCTGACTGGTACCACTGGTAGCAGCGAAGTTTTGATAATAGATAGCATAACTATTAGCAGAGTATAAAATGTTATTTAATACTCTTAAGTTACTTGTGGCTACAATTTGCGGCACGGTTGGACTAGTAGTATTACCCACTATATACAATCCGTATGAAGTGGTTGGAGAAGCCAAACGTACGGTATTATTCATGAAATAGGTATTAGAACCATTAGCATAATAAATACCATATTGTAAATTAGAGCTGGTCATGTTTACAACGTTATTGCTAAACCTGGCTAAACCTGCTTCACCGTAGTAATTTACTTGTGCAGCATAGATACCATAATATCCAGCAGGACTTTGGATTTCATTTCCAGTTACTTCAACGTTACCAGAGATACCACTGAAGAATAGTCCATAATATCCATATGAAGTGCTTGGATTAACTTTATTATCTCTCACTTTAGGATTATTTCTGCTTAATAAATAAATACCAGCCCAGTATGGTTGGGTAATAATATTTGAATCGATAACTAATCCTGGAGAGTATTGGTTGATGATGTTTTGTCCGCCTAAGTATACTGAGTAAGATCCAAATTTAAATTCATTTCTTACGAAGGTTAAATCGGTAGCGTTATCACCATTAGGACCGAATACAACTGCGTATTGATCTGCTGTACTGGTAGTGTTTGCACCTTCCAAAATACAACTTATAAAGCTGATATTATTGCTATTAGTATTATTTAGAGGGAACTTGTTTATAGAAACCACACGAGCAAAAGTAGTATTAGTATTGCGTACGGTTACGTTTTCAAAACTTACAAATCCTGCTCCTCTTAATCTAATTGTATAGTTATCTAATGAAGTAGAGTTTGATGAGGTAATAATAACACCAGCGGCATTATTAGATGCTGATCTAAACAATACGCGAGCATTAGTGCCTGCGCCAGCAATAGTAGTAATATCTAACTGTCCGGTATAGGTACCATCAGAAATATTGAATGTAACATTTCCAGTAACACCACCACAAGTTAATCTACTAACAGCATCTGCAATAGAAACAAAATTATTAGCACCTGTTCCGGTTGGATTGATGGTATAAACACCATTTAAAGCACCGCAGAAACTATTGTATGTAGTGTCATTTAAATTCTGCAAATCGGCAACCGTATTTGGATTGCTAGTATATGATTTCATGCTAACAAAACCTCCAGTAAAGTTAAAACGTTGATCAGAACCTGAAGGACCGCTAGTAGAATCAAATACCACAGTATCAGTTGCACCCGGTGCAATTGAGCCAGTGTATGTTAAGGTTCTAACTAAAGTATCTACCGCGTAACTTACATTTAAGCTAGTAATGGTGTTTAAACCAAAATTCTGAACTACCACAACCACATCAGTTAAACCCGTTTGAACAGGCTTACTTGGGCTTAAGATTACCACAGCACCTGCATCTTCTGCCGGACGAGAGAACTCGTTTACACCAGGATCTGGAGCTGTTGTATTTCTTGTTACACCATCAATATCGGTAGGTACAGTTGCTAATGGAGTACCTATGCTATCGATTGCAGGACTGATAGTTCTCAAATTAGTAGCAGAGAAATAAGTTGGTAATGCCCAAATACTATTAGTATCTATATTGGTAATAAACGGATTCATGAAGACTCTGTATGTTGCCAAGGTAGGGAAAATAGTATTTACTACACGGAAAGGATAAGCAGATGGAGAGTTGTAAACATTATGATTTACTAACATAGAGCTCGCACTTAAAAAAGTAGTATTTGTGCACCATAATACCATAGCTCCATTAGGTGAAGTAAAGATATTGTTTACGATTCTTGCATTATTTGCAGTAGATGAATTGTTATAGTTAAAATAAAGAGCGCAACTTACATAAGATGCATCTGCCGATGTATTGTTAACTGTGTTATGAGCAATATCATTGAACGTGTTAGAACCTGCATCATAAATACCATAAGAGGTAAATGATGCCTGTCCAATTTGTATCATGTTATTGGCAATAATATTTCGGTTAGTTGAGGTACCTATATTTCCAAACATGTAGATACCGAAACCACCAGCCTGACCATACATTTGATTTCTAGTAATTCTGATACCATTATCACATTGGTAAGTATATAATGGAGAGGCAAATGTATTTACACCATTTCCAGCATTCATAATTATGTTATTATCCATTACAATACCATTTTGCCAATAAGCAAATACACCATAGTAAAATGGATTTACAAACACTGAGTTTCTTACGATATTACCATTAGCTTTTGCAGCCGAGTTATTATATAAGTTAACTCCATAATAACCTCCCACCAAAGTACAGCTATCAATTAACAAATAATTGGCATTGTTACCAGCATTGTTAACGTTCATATTATTTGCACTTGAAACAATTGGAGCGAAAGCTGTAAATCCAGTTGTTAATAGGGCTGTTTTCACAGCGCACTTAACAACACTATTACTATCTGCAGCATTCATGTATAAGATACCATAACCACCACCACTTACAGCAGTATTCTCAATACTTAAGTCTCTAAAGTGTATGTGTTTTGCTCCGTTCATTAATATAGTAGCTCTTTGGCCTGAACCATTATGTACAATTCTGGTTGTGGCAGTATCTGCTCCTCTAAAGGTTATGCTGTTGATAGCACTCATACCTGGAGCTACACCATTAAATGATAATGAACCATTATAAACTCCTGGTGCAATATTGGCTACTATTGGTCCAGCCACACCACATAACTGCGCAGTTTGCACAAATGCAGCAACTGTATTAAATGTAGAGTCATTTGCAGGTATAGCAGGATTAATATAATAGTTTCCTGATAATGGAGTACATACAGTAACATTAACAGTATCGTTGATTGGGAAACTATCTGCCACACTGTTTGGATTAGATGTCCAAGCTTTGATTCTATAAAATCCTGGGTTATTGAAGTTGAATGAACCTAAATTCATAGTAGCACTGTCTCCAAAACCTAAACTACCTGTCCAAATAGCAGGTGTTTGAGCCGTTCCGTTTACTGTCCAATCTATATTAGCAGAACTTAAAGTAGTAGTACCAAAACTTTTCACAATAACCTCTACGTTTTGTACACCTAAAGTAAGCGGACTAACTGGAGAAGCTACCCTAGTTAAACCAGCATCGGCAGCTGGAACACTAAACTCATACGCACCAATATCTGGAGTAGAGCTTCTTGGAGAACCTGTAACGTCTCTGGTAACATCTGCAGTACTAAATCCAACATTATTTAAAGAATCGTTTCCAGGCATATAATATTCAGGGTTTACGCTGAACCTATACATTGGATTAGCAAATACTCCTTGTTGATCGTATGCACTCGAGTTAACTGCTCTCCAAGCTGTCCAAGTAGTTTGGTTGGCAGTGTAAAAACCAATATGATTATTCGTACTTCCAGCTGGTATTCTTTGGTATACTGCATTATTGTTAATAGTATAACCTGTACCAGTAGTTGCTAAATAATATACATATTTTGCACCAGAACCACCACGGTTTAATCCCCAAATATTATTTCTAATAATTAAGTTAGTAGGTGTTCCAGAATTATAGTACAAATAGGTTACCCCTGTTGCAGTACTTGTTGGATGATCTACATCAAATGTATTGTTGTATAAACGAATATTATTGGCACTTAGTTGGTAAAAACCATATAGAGTACCATTAAACTTAATATCATACATTAAGTTATTTCTGAATATGATAGGACGTGTTGCTTGAGTATTAGTGGCAATAAAATAATAACCATAGAAAGTACCAGTAGTGGTTTGCAACATTTGGAATGGCTGCTTAATAACATTGTTTTCTATTGTATCTTGAGCCATACCATTTACACCATACATTCCATAGAACGTTGTTGGAGATGCTTTAGTTGGCCTCCACATAGTATTACCAGAAATGGTTGAACCAGCAGTATTTTGCATGTAGAATCCATATACAGTAAAATCTCTCAAATCGTTATTCCTAATTACATTGAAAGTATTTGTAGCATTCGATGTATTTGTAGGAATATAAGATATTCCGTAGTATGGTCCACCTGTACTATTTCCAACGATTGAATTATTTTGAATCAAGTTGTTTGAACCATTAATACCCGATGTTGTTGGGCTGTTTAATCCACCTGTAAATGCAATACCTGCAGATAACGATCCACCAGTAACAGAACCAATATCAATAGTACAATTTTGAATAGTATTAAAATTAGCACCAGCTGTTAAGATTACCCCAACACCCTGACTGGTATTTAAACTAGCAATACGTAAATTATTAATTGTGCAATAATCAGTACCAATTAAATTCATGATACCAATACTGGCATTACTAATATTATTAAATTGTAGGGTAGCGCCATTACCATTAAATGTTAAGGTATTTGTTGCACTAGAACCAGCAAATTGTCTTAAAAATACTTGCTCAGTATATGGTCCGCTGCCAGATGCAACGTTAACTAATACTGGACCACCCATACCTCCTACTTCTAACAAAGTAGCAACATCTGTAAAGTTGGTCAACACTCCCGCACCTGGAGTGGCTGCGTTGTTAATGGTTAAAGTACCATTAACTTCAGCAGCTGTAATTCCAGAAACTTGGTCGTTACCCGAATTTGGATCAGTTAAACCATTAGGATTACTTACCGTTGCCACAATTCTATATAACTCATTTGAGGCAACTGCAATGGAATCTAAAAATATATTGTTACTAACTGTTCCACCATATAAACTATCTGTAAAGCTAACAGGAGTTTGTGCTACTCCGTTTAATGTCCAGTTAATAGTTGCACTAGTTATTACCCCTTGACCAGCATTTCGTAATTTAACAAAAACCGCTTTGTTACCTGCTGTGTAAGGAGCTACTGGCATTACAATTTGGTCCATTGCCGCATCTAACGGGATTGGACTTGCTTCAACCGCACCAATATCCATAGGAAGTGTTCTAGGAGCTCCCGTAACATCGAAAGGAACAGTGGCAATTACGTTAGCACCAGAACCATCATAAGCTCCATCTTGCGGAGAGAAATTACCTGCAGAAGCATTTACATAGTTTGGTGAAAAAGAATTACTTTGTTGGTCGAAGGCAGGGAATGCAGCCTTCCAAGCAGGTAAGGTAGCGTAGTTAACACCTATATAACTAATCAAGTTATAATTGGCAGAACTACTAAAGTAACCATTATTATTAATGGTTGCTCCATTTGCCCAAGAACCATTCGTAAAAATAGCGTGTTTAGCACCTGTACCACCTTTGGTAATGTTAATAATATTATTCCTAAAATCTAAAATACTTGAAGCCGATGTTGCACCTGTCCAGTATAAACCCTGTGTTGGATTAGCACTAGTAGAAGCAGCAAAGTCGAAATTAAATGTATTATTATAGATTCTGTGGTTGAAACTGGTTAGAAAATAAAATCCGTATTGCGGACCATTACCGTTTAAGTTGTAGGCCAAGTTATTGGTAAAAATACATGGTTCTGCAGATGACCCTGAGTAGTTAATACCCCAGAAAATGTATGAAGTTAAAGTTGTTGTTGGCGAACCTCCAAATAAATTTGTGATGATATTAGCATCAAATGTATCAGAACGAGCCGTGCTACTTAAGTAAAATGCGTAAGTAGTTGTCATAGATGTTTTGGTAGGACGAGTAATAGTGTTTCCACGGAAAACCGTTCTATTACCAAACTGCCAGTTTACACCTGCATAAAAGAAGTTCTCAATTCTATTGTACAAAAATCTGTTGTTAGACCAAGTGGTTCCTGAAGCTTGAGGATAACCTACGATACCATAATACATACCCGATGAAGTTGGGTGACCTTTGATGGTATTATATTCTATCGTATTGAACCTACCGTTGGCTCCACTGGTATTGTTTGATGATAAACTATTAGAGAAAACCACCCCAGCTGAGTTGTTGGCAGTTGAAGAAGTAACTGTTGAAATATCAATTACAGATTTACGAATTACATTTGAATCTGCATTTTGGTAAAAATGAACACCCCATCCAAAAGAAGCATTGGTGGTTCTGATGTTTAAACTATCAATGGTAATATGTTTAGCACCTTGTAAACGAACTACTGCTATATTATTGGCATTACAATTA
>JAKRSG010000236.1:0-7500 GCA_022402405.1 Bacteroidia bacterium
TTCAATCTGCAACCTGGGCACAAAGTAAGTCAAAAACTTCTTATGGAATTGGAGTTAACGGCGGTGTTGGTTCAGCCATAATAAGCGGCAATAGCTACCAAAATTATATGGATACTACTAAGTCGAAATCTACTATGCATTTTAATAAGGGCGTTCATGCTTGGGCATTGGTTTCTTTAGGTAAAAAATCTGATTTACAAGTAGGAATTGGATTTCAACAAATGGGCTTTGCCAGAAAACAAAGTGGATTAACGTTTAAGAATCATACTTACCCGGGAATTGGGGTTGGATTTATAGAAGATTTATCAAATACAGATAAGGAAATAACTTACAATTACCGACTAAACTATCTTCAAATTCCGTTGCAACTAAACACGTATTTAGGTCGCTCCGGCGATTTTAAATGGGTATACCAATTCTCTGCGGGCATTACTCCTCAAATTTTATTGAAACATACCATGGTGGCAAATACCAATCCGGGTTTTTCAATAGATGGAGAATCGCAGTTTAAGATAGATTCGAGCGGATTTAAAGCCAATCGTTTAGCACTTAATATGCAAGTAGGATTAACCATAGAATACCGAGAGTCGAAGAACAAATTATACTTTATTCAGCCTCTTATTGGTATCTATCCCGCACCCGTTACTGCAGCTCCCAGAGCGGCTTTCCCAATATTTGCATCTCTATCTGTTGGCGTTTTATTCTCGAGTTTGCCAAATGCAAGTAAATAGATTTACCATTCGTGTGTATGGCTTGCTTATAAACTCCAACCAAAAGGTTTTGCTGGTACACGAAAAAATGCCTTCAATGGAGTTTACCAAATTCCCAGGTGGCGGACTAGAATTTGGGGAGGGAACCAGAGATTGCTTAAAGCGCGAGTTCTTAGAAGAAACCGGATTGGTAGTAGAAATTAAAGAACATTTATATACAACAGATTTTTTTCAAGCTAGTGCTTTTAAAAGTACAGATCAGCTTATGGCCATTTATTATCGGGTTGAACCAATAAGCGATATCCGTGAATTTACGCTAGAGGAGAAGGTGATTGAGATAAATGGCAAAACCGAGCTTCTGAATTTTTATTGGGCAAGTTTGAAAAATTTTGATGTGAATCAATTAACTTTTCCAATCGACAAATTGGTGGCACGAAATTTAATAGCAACTCTTACATAAATATTAAAATCATGAAAAAAATAATCTTTGGCTTGTTTATGGTATCACTAATTACAAGCGCATGTAGCACTTTTAATGGAAACAAAGCACTTAAAACTCCATTTAGAGGTAATGCTTACGAAAGTAATCGCAGATATTTTAGATCAGTAGCCAGCGGAGAAAGTATTAATCTAGAAACGGCCAAAAGCAAGGCCATGTTAACTGCCACCCAACGAATAGCGGCATCGGTTCAAACCGAAATAAAAAATGTTACCGAAAACTATACCAACGAAAGAAACATTGGCGGAAACCTTGGCGATTTTGGAGAACGCTTCCAACAATTAACCAGAGAAGTGATGAGCACTCAACTCATGGGCGCCACCTTACATGGTGAAAAAGTTTATCAGCAAACAGATAAAACCTACCAAGTTTGGGTAGCCATGGAAGTGAGAAAAAGAGAACTTTATAAACGCCTAAAAGAAAAAGCCCTACAAAATAATAACCTAACCGAGGCCCAAAGAAAAGCCGTTTCAGAAATGATTGATAAGCAAATTGAAGAGCTTGATGATAAGTAGAATTATAAATGAAAACCAATTATGAATGAAAACCAATTATGAAATTTCTTACATTCATAATTTCTTCCATTCATAATTGGCCTTCATTCATAATTAAATAATTGTTAAGCCAAGATTTGCATATCATTAATCGCTTATCTTTACCAAGCAATTATTATTTATGAAAGAATTGATTAGTAAAGAGGATGTTTCGAAAGCTTTAAAATTAGAAAAACTTAAGCTAAAAGTGCTAACTCCGGCACTTATGAAACTACTTAAATTAGATGAAATAAACGAAGTTTATGGTAGTTCTTCCGATAAAAATGGAATTGATTTTATTGATAATTTGTTGGAAGAATTTCATATTAAATATGAATTGGCTGAGTCTGATATTTTAAATATCCCTAAAACAGAACCTTTTATTTTAATTGCTAATCATCCTTACGGTGGAATTGATGGGATAATATTAACTTCTATTATTAGTAAAATTCGTCCCGATTTTAAATTTGTAGCCAATTATTTATTAAATCAAATTCCTCAAATAAGTTCGAATATCATTCCTGTTAATCCGTTCGAAAATATTGGAACCAAGGGAATGAATGTGGCAGGCGTGAAGCAGGTTTTAGAGCATATAAAAACAGCCCCTTTGGGAATTTTTCCGGCGGGTGAAGTATCCGCACTTAAACTAAATAACTTTAAAATAAGCGATAAAAAATGGGAGCCAGGCGTTGGGAAGATAATTGCTAAAGCCAAAGTAAAAGTGTTGCCGGTTTATTTCTCTGGTCACAACAGTCTTGCCTTTAATTTACTTGGTTTATTACATCCCGGATTAAGAACCATTAAACTCCCTTCCGAAATGTTAAATAAGGGTGATAATCATGTAAAAATTAGAATAGGGAAAGCTATACCATATAAAGAAATTGCCACCTTAGAAGATGACCAACTATTAGAATACCTTCGTGCCAAAACCTATGCACTGGGTGCCAATGAAGAAAAACCCAAGAAAATTAAGCTAAACTTTAAGCTGCCTAATCTAGATACGCCTAAAAAAATTATAGCTCCTGTTCAAGAAGAAAAATTAGAGAAGGAAATAAAAAGTATTTCTACTAAATCGCTTTTGTATACTTATAATGAACTAGAAGTATATGTGGCAGATGCCTCTCAAATCCCATTTGTGCTTAAAGAAATATCACGATTGCGCGAAATAACTTTCAGAGAAATAGGGGAGGGTACCAACCAAAGTAGCGATACAGATGAGTTTGATTTATTATACAAACATCTGTTCATATGGGATAAGCAAAACAAGAAATTAGTTGGTTCATACCGATTGGGTGAAGGCGATGTGCTCTTTCAAAAACTGGGAGCCAAGGGTTTTTACCTGAACCAATTGTTTAAAATGAAAAAGGAGTTTTATCCAATCCTCTTTCAATCGCTTGAACTAGGTAGATCGTTTGTGGCACTCGAATATCAGAAAAAGCCCATGAGCTTAATGTTGCTCTGTAAAGGTATTCATATTTTCTTGCAACAAAATACCACGCGTTTCCAATATTTAATTGGTCCGGTTAGTATTACCAATAACTTTTCTTCTCAATCAAAAGACTTGCTGGTGGCTTATATCAGACATAATCATTGGGATAATAAACTGGCAAAACTAATTAAACCCAAAAAGGCATTTCACTATAAATCTAAGTTAGAAGGTAAACATATTCTTCGTTTAAAACATTCTACCGATTTAAAATTATTAGATAGTTTCATCGGAGATATCGAAGGTCACCAAAAGCTTAAGGTGCCCGTTTTGGTTAAGAAATACCTAAAGATAAATGGCAAAATCATTTCGTTTAACGTAGATCCAAAATTTAATGATTCGCTCGATGGCTTCTTAGTGGTAGAAGTTAAAGATATTCCAAACGACGCATTCGACTTGGTAAATCGCTAAATCTTTCCTATTTTTAGTGCATCTTAATCGGTTCAGCCCGTAATAAAAATAACTATTACTGGCTGAACCAATATAAATGAAGTAGGCTATGATGGAAACTAAAAGGGATTTGCTTGAAATTTTAGACAATATAAAAAAGTATGAAGGTACAGATTTAGAGTTATTCTCCGAATTGATGGATGCTATTCGTCCAACTGCCACGCAAATTAAGCAGAAATGGATACCCAATTTAGATAGAGTTATTCAGGTTTTAGAAAAGAATGAGTCGTTTAAAAATGGATTGTCTGCTTATCTTCATAGAATTGTTCGTGACAAAAAACTTAGTAGCAGCTTATCAGATGCCAATATTGTTACCGGACTCGATTTTTTTGCCGAGTTAAAGAAGCGTATCGTTCATAAATTTTTGCCCTATCAACCTCCATCAGATACCATTGAGCACGTTTTGGTGAATGTGTTTTATCATCCCTCTGATGGCGATTGGATTCAATTAATTTCTGATGAGAAGGGTGAGAAAATTATTGCGCTATTAGGCATTCAAGGATTATTTGAACGAGATAAAAATTCTCCATTTTTTCAAGATATTTTATTTGCCATTCGAGTAATAACCCATCGCATAACGGGTAATGCATTTGATGCTGATATTCTAAGAATGGTGCGCAATCATTCTGATAATCTTTTTCCATTTTCCGACTTACAAAATAAAGTAGATTCTTTTTTAAAAATAGTTAGCAGAGCTCCATCAGACCTCGAAATAATCGAGAGTTTAAAAGCTGTTCAGCGTGCAATTGATGAGTGTTTTCAGTTCATTCAACTTGCTTATGCAAACAAAAGTTTATATGGCATAAGTTTTAAAACGCATCAGCAATTAATGTTAATAGAAATGCTGGTTAGCAGGTTGCAATTAATAACAGGCTTTATTGTGAAACAAGAAAATGAAAATAGTTTTCAAGAGCTTTTTAAACTATTCAAAACCTTGGTTCAAATCAATTCTGGTAAAACAGAAATCCGACCGTATATCAATCGTTCTACCCAATTAATGGCCCACGAAATTACCCAAAATACAGGCAAAACGGGCGAACATTATATTACAAACTCCAAAGAAGAATACAAGCAAATGCTCAACTCTGCCATAGGTGGTGGAGCCATTGTGGCTTTTGCTTGCGTGGCAAAAATGGAGCTAGCTTCGGTTCATACCAGTTTATTCGGACATGGTTTTTTGTATGCCTTAAACTATGCTATTGCCTTTACAGCTATTTATTTGTTACATTATACTTTGGCAACCAAACAGCCTGCCATGACAGCCGCTACCTTGGCTCAAGCCATAGAACAAGATACAAAAGACAATACCGACTTTAGCTCACTAGCCCAATTGTTTGGAAGGTTATTTCGTTCACAATTTATAGCCTTTGTGGGCAATGTTTTCATGGCCTTTCCAGTGGCCTTGGCTTTGGTTTCCTTATGGGGATTTTTGTTTAAAGTAAATTTAGCAGTGCATAAAGCACCTGTGTTTATAAGAGATTTAGACTTTACACAAAGTTCACTTATATTTCATTCAGCCATTGCGGGAGTATTTCTATTTGTTTCAGGTTTAATTTCAGGCATCGTGCATAACCGCACCAAATACCTGCGCATTCCAGATAGAATCATTCAACATCCTATTCTTAAAAAAGTGCTTTCCCCACAAAAACTGCAATACATAGCCAACTTTTACGAAAACAATATGGGAGGCATAAGCAGTAATATTTGGTTTGGCTTTTTCTTAGGTTTTACCAGCACCATTGGTATAATAATCGGGCTGAACCTAGATATACGTCACATAACCTTTGCTGCAGGTAATTTTGCCCTGGGCTTATACGGACATTCATTTAACCTTTCTTGGCAAAGCATTCTAATGTCTATATTCGGCATCGGACTCATAGGTTTCGTAAATTTCATTGTTAGCTTTTCCCTTTCTATAAGCCTAGCCTTGCGCTCAAGAGGCATTAAGTTCAAAGCACTCTGGCAAATCCTATTAGCCATCAAAAAACAATTTTTACTCGAACCCAAATCCTTCTTTTTGCCACCGAGGTAGCTTATTTCAAAGGTTATTGGAGAAGTATTATATAAAATTTATATCCGGTATTATAACTGATATCAACCACACAAACAGTAAAACATCTTACTAATAACAAAAAAGGGAGCAAAATTTTGCTCCCTTTTTTGTTAAAAAACTTCTTGTCTAGATTCTGGAATCTGGACTCTGGACTCTGGAATCTCGCTTCTAATCCATCAACCTATTACCAACCCAAACAAAACGCTTACTCACAAACTCCGAATTAGCAAAACTCGCATTACCTGCTGGGTTACCACCCGTTAAATGGAAATCGCTAAAAGCAGCATGAGAATTAATAAATCCTGCCCCCGTAAAATTAAAACTCACCGGCACAAATGCATTATTCATCGTATCAGCAATCAATGCCCTGCTTTCTTCATTGGTAGTATAAGCTCCGCAAGTTAAAGCACCTTTTTCTTTCACCAAAGCCTCTGCCAATTGCAAAGAATCCGCTAATCCATCTGTTTTTATCACAAATAGGATCGGACCAAAACATTCTCTATTGTATACCTCACTTTGAGATTTATCCAATGCGATTACCACAGGAGTAGCAATACGGGCATCTTTAAACTCTTCATTAACGATAGCTTTAGTATCCAATATAAGCTCACCACCTAAGTTTTTAGCCTCTTTTATTCTATTATAAGTAACATCGGCTTGTATGGCACCCAAAGTACCCGGACCCGCTTTTGGGTTATCTACTAAACCCGTTATGGCCGCAGCAATTCCCTTTACAACCTCTTCGTAAGATACTATTCCATCTGCCGTTAAAACCCCATCCTTACTCACAAAGATGTTTTGAGGCGCGGTACACATTTGTCCGCTATACAAACTTGCGCTAAAAGCAATATTTCCTAAAACAGCTTTTAAGTCCTTTACAGAATCCAAGATAATTGAGTTCACACCTGCTTTCTCTGTAAAAGTAGTTTTAGGCAATTGCTCTATATAGTTACCAAACTCGCTGCCACCGGTAAAGTCTACCAATTTAACCGCAGGGTGCTCGGCCAATATTTTGGTAATTGGCTTATCTAAAGTATCCACGCCCAATTGTACGGTCTGAACCAAAACGCCGTTAGCAGCAAATACTTTTTGCAATTCTTCTACCACGATTGCAATAGCCAAAATGGCCTTTGGATGCGGCTTCACGATACAGGCATTGCCAGTAATTAAGGATGCAAATAAGCCAGGCACTGTATTCCATACCGGGAAGGTAGAACAACCAATCACCAAAGAAATACCTTTGGCAATAGGCTTCCAAGTTTTGTGCATGGTTAAATCAAATTTACCCATGTTTTTAACCCACTCTGCACTACTTGGCACAGAAGTAAGTTCCTTATAACCCATAACCACCGCCTCAAGTGCACGGTCGTTAGCATGCGGACCACTTGCTTGAAAGCTCATCATATAAGCTTGTCCTGTAGTATGCATGGTGGCATAAGCTATATCAAAGAACCTCGCTTTAATATTTTCTAAGGCTTCTATTAATAGTCCAGTTCTAAATTCAACTCCTGTTTTACCCCAAGCCATTTGCGCAGGAATAGCATTCGCAATAAGCGCTTCAGGTGTAAAGTTTGGATATTGCACACCAATTCCTGTTTGCAAAAACGGAGATACCTCTTCACCCAACCATCCATTGGCTCCTGTTTGATCCAACGCGGTATAGTTATTATTCATAACAGCGCTAATCCAAGCCTTGGCTTTAGCGTCAGCATCTTCTGCATAAGCCCTAGGATTTTCAGGATAAGGAGAATAATACGTTCTACTACCTA
>JAKRSG010000237.1 GCA_022402405.1 Bacteroidia bacterium
ATCGCCGCTAACCATGACTATTCCTTTAATTATATTAGCAGTGTTTGCTGTTATTGCAGGATTTATGGGATTGCCAGCAGTATTTTCATCAAACCATATTTTTGCAAACTACTTAGCACCTATTTTCCAAGATTCGAAAAATATCTTGGCAGCGCATCCACATTTGGATCATAGCACCGAATGGATGCTGATGGGTATTGCTACTTTAGCTGCCATTTTGAGTATTGGTATTGCCTACAATTTTTATATCAACTCTAAATTACTACCAGAATCTGATTCAGAAACCAAAGGATTTAGCAAATGGGTGGCCAATAAATTCTATGTAGATGAATTATATGAAAAAGTATTTGTGAAGCCAATGATGGTGATAAGTGATTTATTCTATGTATTAGTAGATAAACTTATTGTTGATTTATTAGTAATGGCAAGTGCTTGGATTGTTGGATTTACGGGAAGAGCCATTCGTTTGGTTCAAACCGGAAATACAGGCTTTTACTTGTTTATGATGGTTATTGGAATGATGGTTTTTATGTTTATTCAATTAGTATATTAAATGCTTAGTTTAACTCTTTTATCTATACCGCTGATTGCATCTATCCTGATACTTTTTACCAGGGGCAATCTTAGTCGTAGCCTTGCATTAGTTTTTACTTTAGTGCAATTAGCATTTACGGCATATGCATACACCGTATTTAAAAGCGAAGGCGCAGCAGCTTTCGATTTTTTGGCAAACTGGTCGGTAAAACCTGTACTTAATATCCATTTCTCAATGGATGGAATGAGTATGGTAATGATTATGTTGGCCAATGTTTTATTGCCACTTATTGTATTGAGTGGCTTTAATCGCGACACAGAACGACCGCATATTTTTTATAGCTTAATGCTATTAATGCAGTTTGCATTAAACGGAGTGTTTATCTCATTTGATGGTTTTATATACTATATATTTTGGGAATTGGCTCTAATTCCAATCTACTTTATTTCGTTTAATTGGGGTGGTGAAAACAGAGCACAAGTTACCTTAAAGTTCTTCATTTATACCTTAGCTGGCAGTTTGTTAATGTTATTTGGATTTTTGTTTTTATACAATGGAAGTCCAGCACACTCATTAGATTGGGCTTCATTAAGCGCCAATCCAGCTTGTGATTGCAATCAATCTTGGTTGTTTTGGTTATTTTTTATAGCATTCGCCATTAAAATACCAATCATTCCTTTTCATACCTGGCAGCCAGATACCTACACCACAGCACCAACCCAAGGAACGATGTTATTGTCTGGTATCATGTTAAAAATGGGTACCTACAGTTTGTTACGTTGGTTAATACCTATAGTTCCAGATGGAGTAAAAGAATGGCAATATGTAGCCATTACTTTAAGTGTAATTGGAATTGTATATGCATCTGTAATTGCCATTATGCAGCGCGATTTAAAGAGATTGTTGGCATATTCTTCTATTGCACACGTAGGCTTAATTAGTGCAGGTATTTTCGCTCTGAACCTAAGCGGATTTCAAGGTAGCATGGTTCAAATGTTTGCGCATGGTATAAATGTAGTTGGATTATTTTATTGTGCAGATATTATCATGAACAGAACCCAACATGGAGAAATCGAGGGACTAGGAGGAGTTAGATTGGTAGCTCCAAAATTTGCCACTTGTTTTATGATTATCATTTTAGGTTCAGTGGCTTTACCTCTAACCAATGGTTTTGTTGGAGAGTTTATGTTATTATTTAGCGTATATCAATACAATACTTGGCTAAGTGTTTTTGCTGGTTTAACCATCATTTTAGGTGCCGTTTATATGCTTCGCATGTACCAAAAAATGATTTTAGGAAATCCAGTAAAAGAGAATATGAATTTCCCAGACCTTATGTGGAATGAGCAATTAGTACTGGTAAGCATAGGAATTTTAATCATTGTTATGGGTGTTTTTCCAGGACCAATTTTGGAACTTACAGAACCGGTTTTGAAAAATTTAATTAAATAAGCGAAACGTGAATACATTAATCTATACATCCGTTTTGGGATTTCTTTGCATGGTGCTAGAAATCTTCCAATTTAGAAAACTAATTGTACCTGTTCTTGTATTAGGTTTAGCCATTATTTTTGGTCTGAACCTAAACGATTGGAACAGCAATGCAAGCTTCTTTAATAACATGGTTAAAATCGATAATTTTTCGGTAGCCTTTGCTGGATTAGCCATTTTTGTTACGTTGTTGGTGTTTATATTGTCTACAGATTATTACGCAGGAAGTGAGAATAACTTAAGTGATTACATGACCATCCTCACCTTTATTTTGGTAGGAGCTCTCATGATGTTTAACTATTCAAACTTAACCATGTTGTTTTTGGGAGTAGAAACATTATCTATTGCATTGTATGTAATGGCAGGTAGCAGAAGATTTGATATAAGAAGTAATGAAGCTGGATTTAAATACTTCTTAATGGGAAGTTTTGCTTCGGGATTTTTGTTGTTTGGTATTGCCTTAATTTTTGGTTCAACCGGAAGCTTTGATTTGGCTAAGATTGCTGATTATACTATTCAAAACCAACAAAATATTTCACCATTATTCTACACTGGAATGTTCTTGGTAGTTTTTGCCATGTTATTTAAGGTATCAGCTGCACCATTTCATTTTTGGGCACCAGATGTGTACGAAGGCGCACCTGCATTGGTTACAGCTTATATGAGTACTTTAGTGAAAATTGCTGCTTTTGCTGCATTTTATAAATTAATGAGCTATACCTTCTTTTATACATTTGAAAAAGTAGCACCCGTATTAAATATAGTAGCAATATTAACATTGGCCGTGGGTAATTTGATAGCCTTGTCTCAAAGTAATTTTAAACGCCTACTGGCATATTCTGGAATTTCGCATGCGGGTTATTTGATGTTGGTAATTTTAACGGCAAAAAATCAGACAGCTGGAGCCTTGTTCTACTATTCATTAGCATATGCATTAAGTACCTTAGCAGCTTTTGCGGTGGCTATACCAGTATTTAAGGCAGCAAACTCAGAAGAAATAAGTGCATTTAATGGCTTAGCTAAAAAGAATCCTTGGCATGCGGCAGCCTTAAGTATGGCCATGATAGGTTTGGCAGGTATTCCTCCATTTGCTGGATTCTTAGGGAAATATTACATTTTTACAGAAGCTTTACAAAGCGATTACTTTTATACAACCTTATTTGCAATAATTACCTCAATGATAGGTGTTTATTACTATTTTAAGGTGATAATTGCTATGTATTCACAACCAGCAAACGAGGCAAAAATGGAGCAATCATTCAATTATAACCTCGTTTTAGTGGTTTGTTTGATCCTAAGCATCGTTTTCGGAATATTCCCTTCATCAATACTAAACATTTTTTAGAAAAATACACGTTAGAAGGATGTACGAATTTTAATTTACAATTAATTAATATCGCGTGCAACTTGTATATTCGTAAATATTGACTTTTTTTGTAACACTTAAACTATAAATATAATTCTCATGAACAAGGTATCAACACCTCAAAAAGAAAGCTCATTTAAAAGCAACTTTGCAGCTTTTACCATTCCAATCCTGGTTGCAACAGGTATTTTAATTTACAAGTTTGTATTAGGTAACCCTTCAAACTTCGAAGGCGGAGATCCAAACAACCACCCTATTCAAGAAGGTGTAGGTCATGTTTTAGGACTAGTTTACAAAGGTGGATTTATCGTACCTATCTTGTTATCTTTAGTTTTAATGAGTATTACCTTCTCTATTGAGCGTTTTTTAACTATCAACAAAGCTCAAGGAACTTCTAGTGCAGAAGCTTTTGTTCGTAAAGTACAAGGTCATTTAAACTCAAACAGCGTGGATGCAGCCATCCAAGAGTGCGATAAGCAAAAAGGTTCTGTAGCAAACGTAGTTCGTGCAGCACTTATTAAATACAAAGAAATGGAAGGTAAAAAAGATATGGATACCGACCATAAGATTTTAGCTATTCAAAAAGAATTAGAAGAAGCTACTACATTAGAATTACCTATGTTAGAAAAGAACTTGGTAATTATCGCAACGATGGCTTCGGTTTCTACTTTGATTGCGTTATTAGGTACGGTAATTGGTATGATAAAAGCGTTCTCGGCTTTAGGTACCGGTGGAGCGCCAGATTCAGTTGGATTAGCAAATGGTATCTCTGAGGCTCTTATCAATACCGCTTTAGGTATCGGTAACTCAGCTGTAGCTATCATTATGTACAATGTATTTACTACCAAAATCGATAAGATTACTTTTACTATTGATGAGGCAGGTTACAGCATCGTACAAACATTTGCTGAAAAGCACCAATAAGAAGATTTGGTTCGAACCAAATCTTTATTGAATCAATTGTATTACTATAAATTTTAAATAAAATACTATGCCAAAGGTTAAAGTACCACGTAAAAGTACCTCAGTAGACATGACGGCCATGACGGATGTGGCTTTCCTGCTACTAACGTTCTTTATGTTGGCTACCCAATTCAAACCTGATGAGCCTGTAACGGTTAATGCACCTTCTTCGGTTGCTGAAGTTCCGATTCCAGATGTAGATATCATGACAATCACTATTTCTGAGGATAGTCGTGTTTTCTTTAGCATGGAGGGTCAGCAATATAAGCAAGAGTTAATTCAGAAAATGAGCGCACTAAAACAAGTTCCATTTACGAATGAAGAAATAAAAGCCTTCTCGTTAATGTCGAGTTTTGGAGTTCCATTTAGTCAGCTGAAAGAATTACTTGCCGTAAAATCAGAAGACCGTGCAAAGTTTAATCAAACCGGAATTCCATGTGATTCGTTAAACAACGAATTAGGAGATTGGATATGGCAGGCTCGTTTGTCGAATAACAAGGTAAGGGTTGCTATTAAAGGCGACCAAAACTCTAATTTTCCTGTAATTAAGCAAGTGATTGCTACCTTGCAAGAAAAGAAAGTAAATAGGTTTAATTTTATCACCAACATGTCTACAGAGACGGTTGAAAAATAATAAAAGAAAATGGCAGAAATAGAAGGCGGCGGCGGTGGCCATAAAAAAGGTGGGAAACCAAAAGGGAAGAAAATGTCGACTCGTGTTGACTTTACCCCGATGGTGGATTTGGGCTTTTTGCTCATTACCTTCTTTATGTTAACTACCTCCATGAGCAAGCCAAAAACCATGGAAATAAACATGCCTGTAAAGGATGTTGAAGATACTGAAAAGCAAAAAGTAAAAGCGTCACAGGCGATTACTTTGTTGTTAGCAGAAAACGATAAAATTGTTTACTATTTTATCAACGAAACAACTGGAGAACCAGAAACACCTGTTATTACTGATTTTAGTAGTGGTGGTATTCGCTCTACTTTGTTAAGTAAAAACAAGGAGTTGTTAGATAACGCTAATAATAATAATTACGATTCTATTCCCATCTTAAAGGATATGTACAAACGTAACGAGATTCCTGAAGATGAAATGAAACGTAGAATTGCAGGTATTAAAGCAAATAAAGATGCATTAATTGTTGTGATTAAAGCAGACGATAAAGCTAAATACCGCAACTTAGTGGATATATTGGATGAAATGCTTATTTGTAATATCGGAAGATATGCTATTGTAGACATTACTCCAATAGAAGAAGATTTAATTAAGACAGCTATGGCTACAACCTCTAATCAAAAATAAATATGGCAGCTAAATTAGATATTTTTGATGGTAAGTGGGTTGAATTGATATTCGACCACCGCAATAAAGAATACGGTGCTTATGTATTAAGAAAAAAGGGTGATGAGTATACTATTAAAGGTATTGTACTTTCAGTAGTATTATTCTCATTAACCATTTCTGCACCCGTTATTATAAACTATTTTAAGTCGAAATTGGCAGTAGAAAATGAAGTTAAAGTAACAGAGGTTACTACTTTAGAAGAACCGCCACCAATCGATAAAAATGAACCGCCACCGCCACCAACGGAACCACCGCCACCTTTAAAAAGTACGGTGAAATTTACTCCGCCAGAAATCAAGCCCGATCAAGAGGTGCCAGATGATGAGCCACCACCGATTCAGGAAGAAATGAAAGATAAAGATGCTGGTGTGGCTACAGTAGAAGGAGATCCAGATGGTGTAGATGCTAGCTTAACAGAAGGCGGCGACGGAGATGGTAACTCAACAGAGATATTAACTTTCGCAGAACAAATGCCTGAGTTTGCTGGTGGACCAGAAGAAATGTACCGTTACCTAGGTAAAAACATTATGTATCCAGCTCAAGCTAGAGAGAATAGTGTAGAAGGAAAGGTAGTTCTTACTTTCGTAGTAGGTGCAGATGGTAAAATTACTCAGATTGAGCAAGTAGGTAAAAAGTTAGGATGGGGTTGTGATGAAGAAGCTATTCGTGTAGTAAAATCAATGCCACCTTGGAATCCTGGAAAACAAAATGGTAAAGCTGTTACTGTAAAGTTTACCTTACCTATTCGTTTCCAATTAAACTAAATAATTTTATTTATAGGCCTGAACCTAATTCATACATTGCTCTAGCAAATGATGAGTTGGGTTCAGGCTTTGTTTTTAACTTATGAATGAACAATTAGACGAAATTAGAGAAGAGCGAAGCAAAAAAGTTGGAACAATCTTCGGCTATTTCAGCGCTATCATGGGCGTTTTTTACATGGTATTCGGGGTGGTATTTTATTTTTTTCCATTCATTGAAAAAATTGATACTTGGGCTAAAATTGGTGTGAGTTCTGTATTATTTTTGTACGGAGTTTTTCGTTTGAAAAGAGCGTTATGGAAATAAAAAAAATAATCTTTGGTCTTTCCTTTTTAGCTTTGGTGGCTTGTTCTGATGAGCCTAAATCGAAAGAATCTTTAGATACCACTACTAGTGGTGAAATTACAGTGAGTTGCGACGAAAGCTTGAAGCCCATTATAGAGGCTGAGCATATGGTGTTTGAAGAACTGCATCCGAAAGCTAAAATTAATATGGTATACATGAGCGAATACGATGCTATCCAATACATGTTAAAGGATAGTGCTAGATTGGCAATTGTAACCAGAGAACTTAATGAAGACGAACTTAAGGTTTTGAAAAACCAGAAAATTAGTAAGGCTCGTTACCATAAAATTGGATACGATGCTATAGCCTTTATTTTAAATACCGAAAACACAGATACTAGTTTTTCTTTAGCACAAATTAAGGGCTTACTAAGTGGAGAAATTTCAACTTGGAATCAAGTTAATCCTGCATCTAAATTAGGTGCCATCCAAGTAGTATTTGATAGTCCTAAATCGGGTGCCATAAGATACTTAGAAGATAGTGTGCTAAACGGAAAATCTGTAGGAAAAAACTGCTTTGCATTGTCGGATAATCCCGCAGTTTTGGAGTATGTTCAAAAGAATAAAAATGCAATTGGTATCATTGGCGTCAGCTGGATTAGTGATGTAGATGATTCGCAAACAAAGTTTTTCTTAAACAATATCAAGGTGGCAGAGGTTGAGCCGGTAATTATGCGTGTAGCTGGAATTACCAATAAACCTATCCAAGGGAATATTGCCTTGAAGCAATATCCTTACTGGAGAAATATGAAAGTTGTGAGCAGAGAAATGCGTTCGGGACTTGGCACAGGCTTTGCTAGTTTCATGGAAAGTGAGCCCGGACAAAAAATTATATTAAAAGGAGGTCTGGTTCCTCAAAGGTCTTCTATTAGAACCATAAATTTAAATTAGAGAGTATGAGAAAGAAAATGATTATAATGGTACATGCGTTTATCTTAAGCATGGCCTTACAAGCGCAAAGTTTACAAGATGGGTTGAGATTTATTGATTCAGAAAAATATGAAGCCTCGCGTGATTTGTTCAAAAAGTTAGTAGCGGCTGAACCTAAAAATCCTGAGTACTGGTATTATTTAGGTCAGTCTTATATTAACTTATTGCAGAATGATTCTGCTAAAGCTAGTTTTGATGCTGGAATTCAAGCAGTGCCTACTCATCCTGCCAATTATGCTGGTTTAGGTGAGTTAGAATTAATAGCCGAAAATAAAGATGCCGCTAAAGTACATTTTGACAAGGCATTAAGTTTTAGCAAAACTCGTGCTGGGATTATTAGTGATGTTAAAGCCATTACCTATGTAGCTAATGGTATGATCAATGCTCCTCTTAAAATGTTAGATGAAGCAGAGGCTTTAATTAAAATGGGGTATGAGCAAGATAAGAAAAATTACGATTTATTAGTAACTGGTGGTGATGTTTATTTGGAGAAGAACGATGGAGGAAATGCCGCTACTTTTTATGAGCGTGCCATTGCCATTGATAATAAGCGTCCGAAAGCATTTGTTAGAGTTTCTGTTATTCGGATTAGAGTAAAGAACTACGAACAAGCTCAAGTAGATTTAACAAAAGCATTTGAGAAAGACCCTAACTATGCCCAAGCTTGGAAGTATCAAGCAGAATTATATTATGCTCAAAGAAAATTTGCTCAGGCAAAAGAAGCATATACTAAGTACTTAGAATTCTCTGAGCCTAGTGTGGCCAACCAAGTAAGGTTTGTGCGTATTTTGTTCTTGAGTAAAGCTTACAATGAAGCCTTAGAAAAGATTGAAACAGTATTGTCTCAAGACAAAGAAAATTTATTGTTAAATAGATTGAGAGCCTATTCAATTGCAGAAGTTTTAGAAGGAAAAAGTAATCCAGAGCAAGCTAGAAGCGGTATTACATCACTTAATTTCTATCTATCTAAGGTTGATCCAAAGAAGATTATTGGTGCCGATTACGAATATTTAGCAAAGTTGCAAATTAAAACTGGTAGCGATGATTCTTCTGCTTTAATGAACTACAGGAAAGCCTTGGAGTTAAGTCCGAACAACGCAGATATCTATACCGACATGGCCAAAGCATACAACAAAATGCGTATGTTTGATTCTGCTGCTTGGGCTTATGAAAGCTATATTTTGTCAGCTAAAAAAGTTACTGCCGCAGATCATTTCTTGTTAGGAAAAGCTCTATACAACTCAAAACAATATGCAAAAGCTGATTCATCTTTCATTCGTGTATCTGAGATGAAACCAGATTACCCAGACTCATATTTATGGAGAGGTAATTGTTTGTCGGGCTTAGATCCAGATTTTAAATCAGAAGCTCCAAAAGCTCAGTATGAAAAGTATATCGAGTTATTAACCATCGACCCAGAGAAATTTGAAACCAGTTTAAAGGCTAAAAATAAAGCTGGATTAATTAACGCATACAGTTACCTTGGATATTACAATTTAAACAAGGATAAAAATACTGAGGCAAAAGAATTCTATAAAAAAGTGATCGATTTAGACCCTAATAATACTCAGGCTAAAAAGGTTTTGGCCGATAAAAAATAAGGTCTACCACATATCAACATCTTCGAAATTAAATGGATTGGATATAGCTAAGCCCACAAAAACACATTGTGGTCTTAGTTCATATCCAACATTTAAAATTAGCCTATCGTAAATCGGAACAAATACCCCAAATCCAAAATTTAGAAAGAATTTAGTATTCTCTCTTTCTTCCAACCAAATCGTATTACCTGGTTCATTAAATGCCGGTTGAAATTCTGTCAGAATCGTTTTATACGCCATTCCTAATCCCGCATAGAATGGTATTTTTTCGGTGATTGGAATTACATAATTTAGATTGATATTATATAGATAAAATTGTTTTTGTCGGCCCGTTTGCCAATTATTTAAGTAAGCATTTTCGATGCTTATATTCATCTCATCCCCAAATATTCCTTGATAAACCAAATTTGGCATTAATCGCCAACTTACTCCAAATCCTTTTTTTCTATATGCAATATGCGTTCCACCAATAATTAAATTATCTGTTGGGTAAACGCCTAACCCCAAAGAATTATATCTCGCAGGTTTACCCTTGTTGCCTTTAGTTTTGCTATTAGGCATTTGCGGTATTTCGGTTTGAACCAAGTTTTGGTTCAGCCCGTAATAGGGAGAAAATAGGGCTATTGCACATGCAATAATAGCTGGATATTTATGGAATGATGAGAATAAGTTTATTTTTGCCATGAATATGCAAGTTGATGTTTTAACATTATTTCCCCAAATTTTTGAAGGACCCTTTTCAGAATCTATTTTAAAACGTGCCATAGAGCGCGAGATTGTTACGATAGGTTTACACAATATTAGGGATTATTCTTTATCTAAACATAAAAATGTAGATGATTATCCATTTGGTGGTGGGGCTGGAATGGTTATGCAAATTGAACCTATTCACAGATGTTTGCAGCATTTACAAGAGCAGCGCAGCTACGATGAGGTTATTTATATGAGTCCGGATGGTGAGCCATTTACTCAAAAAATTGCCAATGAGCTATCAACTAAAAAGAATCTAATATTCTTATGCGGGCACTATAAAGGCGTTGATGAGCGCGTACGTGAACACTTGGTTACACGTGAATTGAGCCTTGGAGATTTTGTGCTAACAGGTGGAGAAATTGCAGCTGCAGCCATGATAGATGCCGTTGTGCGGTTATTACCAGGTGTTCTAAACGATGAAACCTCGGCCTTAAGTGATTCGTTTCAGGATGATTTGATTAGTCCGCCAGTGTACACAAGGCCGGCAGATTATAATGGTTGGAAGGTGCCGGAGGTTTTATTATCCGGACATCAAGCTAAAATAGATGCTTGGAGGCATGAGCAAAGTTTGCAAAGAACTAAAGAAAGACGACCAGAATTGGGGGAGTAGAGTTTATAGTCCATAGACCATAGACCATAGACCATAGTAGTTTTTTTTAATTTTTAATTGTGTAAACGCCTGTAATACAAAAACTATGGTCTATGGTCTATGGTCTATGGTCATTTTTTTTTAGGTACTCTTTTGTATTTAATTGAAAAAGTCTATTTTCGCAGTCCGATTTTTAGAAAAGATAAGTAACATGGACGCAATAAAATTTGTAGAGCAAGAATTTACACAAGGTAAAACATTTCCTGCATTTGTGGCAGGAGATACAATTAACGTACACTATAAAATTCGTGAAGGTGCAAAAGAGCGCATTCAGCAATACCAAGGTGTAGTTATTCAACGCAGAAATGCAGGTTTAAGCGAAACTATGACCGTGCGTAAAATTTCTAACGGAATTGGAGTAGAGCGTATTTTCCCTTTATACAGCCAAAACATCGATAAAATAGAATTAATCTCTCGTGAGATCGGAAGAGCGTCGT